>JAQCHR010000381.1 GCA_027619655.1 Pseudomonadota bacterium | reverse complement strand
CATCGCCATCGTCATGCTGCAACGGCAGACGCGGCTGGCGTCGGATACATTGCTCGGCATTCTGGCCCATGCCGCACTCGCAGCGGGGCTGATCGCCATATCCTTCCGGCAGGACCTGCGGGCCGACCTGATCGGCTATCTGTTCGGCGATATCCTGGCCGTGACAATGGGCGACCTGCTGTGGATCTATCTGGGCGGCGGGCTGTCGCTCACGGTGCTTGTCGCGATCTGGCGCTCCCTGCTCGCCATGACCGTGCATGAGGAACTGGCCCGCGCCGAGGGAATCCCCGTCTTCGCCATCCAACTGGTCTTTGCGCTGCTGCTGGCCGTGGTGATCGCGGTGTCGATGAAAATCGTCGGCGTCCTGCTGATCGTCTCGCTGCTGATCATTCCGGCCGCCGCCGCGCGCCCATTTGCGCGAACCCCTGAACAGATGGCCGTCATGGCCGCCCTGATCGGGGCCGCCGCCGTCGCCGGCGGGCTGGGCGCGTCTTATCGGTGGGATACCCCCTCCGGCCCCTCCATCGTCATCGCCGCCTTTGCGATCTTCCTGGCGAGCCTGGCGGCATCCGCCGCCAAGCGTCGCTGACCGGACCGGATCACGCCTTTAATGCGACATGAACACCGGGATTTCGGTGTTGGACAGGATGTAATTCGTCGCGCCGCCGAAAATCATCTGCCGCAGCCGGCTGTTGGTATAGGCACCCTTGACCATCAGGTCCGCGCCCTGGGCCATTGATTCCTCCAGCATGGCCTGTCCCGGATTGCGCCCATTCGCCGCGGCGTCCACCACGGTCGCATCAATCCCCCTATGCGACAGGTAGCGGGCGATATCCGCGCCCGACGGTCCCGGCACCATGGCCTCGCTTATCGAGACGACCACAACCTTCTTTGCCTGCGCCAGAAAAGGCTTCGAAAAGGCGATCGTTCGCGCGGTTTCGGTGCTGCCGTTCCAGGCAATCGAAATCGTTTCACCGATGGTCGTCGGCGCTTCCGGCGGCGCGATCAGGATGGGCCGGCCGGATTCGAACAGCGCCGCCTCGAGCGTATGCATCGTCGGCGTTGTCGCGCCATGAATGGGCCGTCCCAGCACGATCAGGTCAAACAGCCGGCCACGATGACCGACATAATCGTCCGTCGGACCGACATTCTGCCAGACGGCATAGGCCTTGCCATCCGTCCGCGTGCCGTAAATATTGTGCTTCTGCATAAAGGTTTCGAAATATTCCTGCGCCTGCCGGATTCGCGCATTGTCTTCGCGCTCGTATTTCTCGACGAAGGCCGGCGTCACAACGCCAAAACCGTCCGCGCTGGCGATAGCCGGTAACGCGGGCTGCACATAGACCCCTTCGATATAACTGGCGAAACGCTGCGCCGTCAGTACAGCCGACGCGAAAACGGATTCCACAATCTTGCTTTCCTCAAACGGGATCAATATCGATTTCATTTTTCATCTCCCTGTAAGACGTTTTTTCATCGCCCTGTTCATATTTGCCGCCCCGCTCCACACCGTGGAATAACGCATCCGTGGTGATATATTCGCCCGGATGCGTGACAATTCAAACATTAACACAGTTCGCGTCGCCGTAACGGCCAAAACAGTCGCGATTGCGCTTCTGGCCGTATTGACCGTTGCGCTGTTCAATACAGCCTGGCGCTTTGAAACAGTTGCCCGGAACGTGCTGCCAAACCTCGACTTTTCCGAACGGGGCCGATACTGGCAGGGATCGTCGGAGGGGGTGTATCTCAACCATTCCAGCCCGCCCGTGGTCATGCTGGACCGGGGCGCCAGCCGGCAGACATTTTTACGGCAATCGCTGAAACTGCCCGCCGGTTTCGGATTTCTGCGCATCGGCGCGGATATCAGGCTACCACATCAGGTTGCCGGCCCGATGTGGTGGGACCGCGCGGGCATTCTGATTTACAGCATCGACAGCAGGGGGAAACGGATCCCCTTCTGGCCGTCGACGGTTGCGCTGCCGGAGGCATCGGACGGATGGCGGCACTATGAAGCTGTCATTCCCGTTGCGCCTTCCGCGCAGCGCATGGACCTCTACCTCTTCATGGGCGCCAGACATGGCGTCGTCGCCATACGGAACCTGACCGTCAACGGGCTGGAAAATGCGAATTGGTTTGCCGCCGCACGGACCGTCCTGGCCGCCGGGTGGGTCGCAGCCGGGCTCTGGGTCGTCATTCCCCTGTTCGCCAGCCAGTGGCGACGCGTCACCGCCGGCCTGGCGCTGTTCGTTTTCCTGGGAACGCTTGCCGGCGTCCTGGCGCCGCAGCCGGAACTCTCGCAGTTTCTGTATGGAATCCGCGGCATGATCGATCGCAGCACGCGCGCCCTGTCCGTGCCGGTTGTCCGGCAGGCCCCCGCGCCGATACCCGCCCCGGATTCCCCGGCGGAGGGCCCTGACGCCGCAGACACGGACCGCGACACGGGGCCGCGCGATGCCCTTCAGGACGACATTCAAACAGGAACCAGCGCGCGCATTATCGGCGCCATGCCGCAGGCGCTGACCCGAGACAGCGGAGCCTATGCGGCGCATTTTTCCGTCCATGCCGCCCTGGCCTTCCTGATCCTTCTGACGTTCCGGCGAACGCCGTTCGCTGTACTATTCGGATATCTGTTGCTAACCGGCGCCTCAACCGAGATCATCCAGTATTTCGTGACGACCAGAACCGTCAACCTGTCCGATGGCGCCTTGAACATGGCCGGTATCGTCTCGGGGGCATTGGCCGGGCTGGCCTGGATCACCATGGCGTACAGGGTCAAACGCACCGCATGAAAGCCGAAGGGAACCGCGATGACAAACAGTGATCAAGGGGTGCCGGTCGATGCCCTGGACAGCATCACCGGTCTTACCGAAACCCATCGCGGGCATGTCGTGGTCGCGGCATCCCATGGGGCGGTCTATGCGGCCTATCTGGCCGCCAAGGGCCGGGCCCGCGCCGTTATCCTGAACGATGCCGGCGTCGGCAAGGGTGGCGCCGGCATTTCCGGCCTGCCCTATCTGGATGGATACGGCATCGCGGCGGCGACGATCAGCCATCTTTCGGCGCGCATCGGCGACGGCAATGACATGCTGGCGCGCGGCGTCATCAGCCATGTGAACGACACCGCGAAATCCCTCGGCTGCCGACCGGGGCAAAGCTGCGCCGAATGCGCCAGGCTGATGAAGGCCGCGCCGCCAGCGTCAGTGAACCCGCCGGAACAGAGCGAATCCCGCTCGCTGTTGCAGTCAAAACCGGGCGAGCCGGAAGTCTGGGGCGCCGATTCCGCCTCGCTGGTCCTGCCGGAAGACAAAGACCATATCGTGATTACCGGGTCGCATGGCCAGGTGCTGGGCGACAGGCCCGAAACCGCGCTGAAATACGACGCGCTGGCCGCCGTCTTCAGCGATGCCGGGATCGGCGCGGACCGGGCCGGGATCAGCCGGCTGCCGGCGCTGGATGCGCGCCACATCCCCGCCGCCACGGTATCGGCGGCGAGCGCGCGCATCGGCGATTCACGCTCGCTTTACGAGGAAGGCCGGATTTCCTGCGTCAACGAAACCGCCGCCGCGCTGGGCGCGAAACCCGGGATCAGCACCCGGGACTTCGTCGCCCTGGTGATCGCCAGCCTGAAATAGCCGGTCAGATCGGGCGGTCGCCCTTCTCCACCTTCAGCACGCGGCTGTCGATGGCGGGCAGCATCTTGGCCGGATCGCGCGTCACGACCACGTCGATCACCGTCGGCCGGCCGGTTTCCGCGATCCCCGCGCGGATCGCGCCGGCCAGGTCCTCCGGGTCCTCGACCCGGATGCCGTGGCATCCGAAGGCATTGGCGACATTGGCGTAATTGGTATCCATCAGATCGCTGGACTGGTAATTGCCGGTGCCATACATGGAATGCTGCAACGCCTTCACATAGCCCGATGCCGCATTGTTGACGACCAGGATGGTGACCC
>JAQCHR010000380.1 GCA_027619655.1 Pseudomonadota bacterium | reverse complement strand
GGGTATGGCGGGCAGGATGACTTCGACCTGCGTACCGGCGCCCACGGTGCTGGTGATCGTGAAGGCGCCATTCTGCCGCTCGACCAGGCGCTTGACGATCGGCAGTCCCAGGCCGGTGCCGGCCGCGGCGCGAGTTTCGGCATTGTTCGCGCGCGCGTAGGGTTCGCAGATCTTCGGGAGTTCGTCCGCGGCGATACCGCAGCCGGTATCGGATACCGTCAGGCGGATCCTGTCGCCGGAAACCGGTTCGGCCATCGTCGTCACCGTGCCGCCGGCCGGCGTGAACTTGATGCCGTTCGACAACAGGTTGAGCAGCACCTGCCGGACCGCCCGCTCGTCGGCAAGAACAAGCCGGCCGCCAAGGCGGCAGTCCACCGCCAGGGCGACATGGGCAGACTCGGCCTGCGGCCCGACGATTCCGGTCATGCTGTCGATGAGCACGGACAGGTCCAGCGCTTCGAGGTGCAGTGTTTCCTTGCCCGACTCCAGCTTGGAAAGATCGAGGATGTCATTGATGAGGGACAGCAGATGCTGGCCGCTGTTGTGGATATACCCGGCATATTCGACGTAGCGCGGCGGATTGCACGGACCGAATGATTCCTTTGCAACCATTTCGGAGAACCCGATGATCGCGTTCAGCGGCGTGCGAAATTCGTGGCTCATATGCGCAATGAAACTGGACTTCATCCGGTTCAGCGCCTGCGCCTTTTCCTTTTCCGAGACCAGGCGGTTCAGCAGTTGCTGGCGCTCCGTCACGTCTTCCTGCAGGCAGACGAAATGGTCGGCCTGCTGACCGTCGCGGGACAGCCGGTAGAGGGATACCTCGGCCCAGATGGTGCGGCCATCGGGTTTCTGCCGCTGGATCTCCCCATGCCAGGTTCCGCCCCGTTCCACCCGTGCACAGATTTTATCCCAGGAAGTATCACCCAGGATCTGGTATTCCTTGCGCCGCAGGTCCACGCCGATGAGCTCGTCCTGGCTTTTTCCGGACAGGGTGCAGCAGGCCGGATTGACATAGGCGATACGCCAGTCGCGGCCCGCAACGGCGATGGCGATGGGACTGCGTTCGACGGCAAAGGACAGCAGGCCGATCCGCTGCACCATATTATCGAATTCCGCGGCGACGCCGTTCAGATCCGGGTTCTCGTTCGCCTCTGCAAAGCTCCCGGTGGCGCCACGGCGCCCTGTCGACATGGCCGTTGCGCGAAACGCCCGCAACCCCGTCCGGATGCGTATCAGGATAACCAGGGTCAGGATGGCCGCCGAAAAATACAGCACGCTGGCGAATTGTATTTCCGACGACTGCCAGTATGGCCGGCCGAACGACGACCCCAGGAATCCCTCACCGGCATAGGACGTCACAACGGCCCAGCAACCACTGGGGGACGCGAAGGGTATGATCGCCGTAATCAGGTGCTGCGGCCCATCGGCAAGGGCGTGCCGCGTGCCGATTGTTTCATCCGCAAGGCAGGATTCAGACAATCGTGACAGGACGCCCATCGCGGCGAGCTTCTCGATCTCGGATTGCAGGTAGTCGCCGCCCAGCACCGGATTGGCCGCCACATAATAAAACCCCCCATTGTTCCGGGCCGCCAGGGGTCGATACAGGATGCGGATATTGAGATTGCCCGTGGCCAGTGCTTCCAGCGCCTTGTCGATCTGCGGCAGGCTCTTCGGGCCATCGCGAAACAGGGGCGACAGGTAGGTCGTAATCAAACGGCCCTGATCCCGGGCTGACTGGAACAGCAGATCGGATTTGCTGCGCTCCGCGTCCCCCAGGCGGTCATAGATAATGAACGGAACCTGCGCGAACACCACGCCCGCGAGGAAAATTTTTGCCGCCAGGCCATTGCGGTCCGGCAGCAGCGCCAGCAAACGCCGCGCCAGCAGTCTTGCCATCGACGGACGACCCGCCCGTTCAAAGGCCCGCTCGACTCCCTTCTGGCACTGGCGGGCGAACAGGTCGCGCAACGCCGTGAGGCTCGGCGCGGGACGACAGCAGGACAGGAATCCGGCCCAGATCATCTACAGCATCCGCTCAGGCTTTAACGGGCGGGAAAACGTCGCCGTGCACACCGCCCCGGTTCCCGTTTTCGCCGCGCCGGGGTGTGTTTCCAGATGCAGCACCGCGTAATCCCCGGTCTGCAGATTCGCATACAGGAACAGCTTCAGGTCACAGCCGGGAAACCGGTACTGGAGAACCTTCGATGGCGGCGATTCCAGGGTCGCCGCCGCGGGGCCAAGCAGGATCGCAACTTCGCTCTCCGACAGGCCAAGCAAGGTGTCGTCACCCAGCTTGATGACCTTGCGGTCGTCCGAACGGGACCGGCCGGATTTCAGGGCCGGCGGCACGAATGGCTTGAGTCCCGGCCGCGGGAAAACGGCCACTGTCGCCGGGCGGGCCATGTTCCGGGCGGAGAGGAGCAATGGCTCCGTTTCGTCCACCATCCGGGGAACGACCAAGGGGCTGGTGCTGCAAGCGGCGATCATGACGCTGCCGCCCAAGAACAGCAGAAATCGCGTGTATCTTCGCATTTCATTTGACCATGCTGTGGCCATTGGACGACCGGAAAATACCACGCTTAGTTAACAAAAAATTGCTTAAGCAATTGTTAATATTTACTAAGAAAACACTCGTATTGGGCGCGGGCGCGGCGGTTCAGTCGAAGGTCATGAATTCCGGCGCTTCCGACAATGGCGGCGCCGCCTTCAGCGCCGCGATATCCGGCCCATGCGGCGCCAGGCCAGCGGTTCCGGCGATCACCGCCTCCAGTTCCGCCGCGACGGCAAGAACGCCAAGGTCGTCATGGCGCTTGCCGACGATCTGCAAGCCGAAGGGCATGCCATTGGCGTCCATCCCGCAGGGAATGGTGATCGAGGGATGCCCGGCGATGGTCGTGGCATAGGCCATGGCCAGCCAGTGATAGTAGCTTCGCGTCGGCTGGCCGTCGATTTCCTTCGGGTAGAATTCCCGCCACGGGCGCGGGCTGATGCAGACGGCCGGCGAAATCAGGAAATCGTGCCGGGAGAAGAATTCCTGCCAGGCGCGATAATAGCGTCCCTGCGCGAAAATCGCCTGGGCGACGTCCTCCGCCGAATAGCCGCGCCCCTCCAGCACATTGTCCCGCACATTGGGCCCCACGAGTTCGGGTTTCGTGTCGAGCAGTGTCGCATGGATGCCGAGGAACTGGACCGCGCGCAGCACCGCGAAGATCCGGTCCGCATCGGTGCAGTCCGGTGCGGCTTCCTCGACACTGCCCAAATGCGGCGCGAGCTGCGGCAGGACGTTGCGGAAATGCGCCCTGACGATGCGCTCGGTGGGGGCGAAGCCGAAATCCTCGGTCGCGGCGAATTTCAGGGTGGACAGGTCGCGGCGCGGCAGTTCGGCGAACGCACCGGCATCCCACAGGGTCCGGCCGTCGATGACCGTCGTATAGGGATCGCGGCGGTCCGGCTGCGCCAGCACGGAGAGCATCAGCGCGGCATCGGCCACATTGCGCGCCATGGGGCCGGAACTCGGCAGCGGAATCAGCGCCGCCGCGCGGGTATCCCCCGGCACGATTCCCGGGCTCGGCCGGAACCCCACCACCCCGCAATAGGCCGCCGGGTTGCGCAGGCTGCCGCCGGTGTCGGAGCCCGTCGCGAGCGGAAAAAAGCCGCAGGCCAGCCCCACGGCGGAGCCGCCGGAGGACCCGGCGCAGGTCCGGGTCAGGTCAAACGGGTTAGCGGTCGCGCCATAGACCCGGTTGCGCGTATTGGCGCCGGCACTCCATTCCGGATTGTTGGTCTTGCCCATCGGCATTGCGCCCGCATCGCGCATCTGGGCAACGATGGTGCTGTCGGTTTTGGCGATATTGTCCCGAAATGCCTCCGACCCGAAACTCGTGGGCAGGCCGGCGACATCGAGCATGTCCTTCACGCCAAACGGCAGGCCATGCAGCACCGGCAGGTCCTCGCCCTTGGCCACCGCCCGCTCCGCCGCC
>JAQCHR010000379.1 GCA_027619655.1 Pseudomonadota bacterium | reverse complement strand
CAGCCTGAAGATAGCAGCTGTCGGATTCGCCGCCTATAAATGCAGAAAGGATTGGCCGACGATCCCATTAATTGTCGTATTCTGCATTACCTATGCTATGTACGCCCAATTCATCGCAGGTATGTCGCTCAGTGATGTGTGGCTATGAATGATGAGGGCTCGGGTTTGCACCCGACACTGGCGCCGCGCAAGAACCTACCCACCTGCAGCGCCGGTTGGCGGTAGAGCAGTTCCTCGACCACGACCTCCAGAATGCTGGGGATGAGCCCGTCCTTGCTGCGACGGCTGAATCAGATTAAATGGCCCGGCGCTTCGCAAGATGCCGTAACCTGCTTTTTCCAACAGGATCTTCCCCGCAGCATGCAAGACCGCCATCGTCCCGAAGATACGACCTTCCTGCCGGAGATCGAGGTGTTGCGCGGCGTTTCCATTATCCTCGTGCTGTTTTATCACCTGCAGGCGCCGTTCTTCGTCAGCGGCTATCTCGGCGTCGATATGTTCTTCATCATCAGCGGCTACCTGATGGCCCTGCTCTATGCCGAACTTCCGGACCGGCGCGCCGTTTTCCGTTACTACCGCAAGCGCTTTGACAGGGTGATGCCTGCCTATTTCGTGGCGCTGGTCGCGACTGTCGGGGTATCCGCCAGCCTGATCCTGCCGCATGAGTTGGCCGACGTGCTGCGCCACGCCACCTGGTCGGCGGCGATGATGCCGAATATCGGCTTCTGGATGGACAACACCTATTTCGACAAGGGCGTGTTCAAGCCGTTTCTGCACTTCTGGTCGCTCGGCGTCGAGGTGCAGTTCTATCTGGTATTTCCGCTGATCATTTACCTGTACCGGCGGTCCCCGGCCGCCGTCTTCCTGCTCATGCTGGCCAGCCTCGCCGCCTGTTTCGTGGTCACGGGGCTGTCGCCGAAAACATCCTTCTTCATGATGCCGCTGCGCCTGTGGGAGTTTCTGGCGGGGTTCTTCGCCTGCACTTTCGCCCGGTCGATCCCGGCCCTTCCGGCGGCCAGGTTGATCGGTCTGGCCGGGTTATGCCTGACCGTCACCCTCGCCTGCATTTCCTGGGATGTCGCCAGCCATCCGAAATACATGGCGCTGGCGGTTTGCGCCGCGACGGTCGCCGTTATCGTATTCGGCCTACCGGATTTCGTCAGGGCGGGGCCGGCGGGCGCCGTGCTGCAGATCGTCGGGAAATATTCGTATTCGCTGTACCTGACCCATTTTCCCGTGATCGTCCTGTACCACTATGAGCCGTTCGCCGGCCTAATCCTCGGTCCCAATCCGCCGCTTGTCTTCGCGGGGTTGCTCGCACTGTCGGCCGCGCTGGCGTTTGCCAATTATCATCTGGTGGAAACCCCGTTCCGGCACGGCCGGCTGGGACGGTATTCGATTGCCCTGTATGGCGGGCTGGCGGTTTGCCTCATCGCCGCGGGGCCGCTGGTCGTGACGGTACAGCGATCCGGCTTCACCGCGCCGCAGCTCCTGATCCTCGACGCCTGGGCCGATCGCGGCACTTATCGCTGCGGCAAGCTGAAACGGGTACTGGAACCGTTCGGAACCTCCTGCCGCATCGCCGGGGACAACCCCGCCCGGGAGCGCAATTTCCTGCTGGTGGGCAACAGCCATGCCGACGCCATCAAGGATGCGATGGGCGCTGCGGCGCAGCACCATAATGCGGCATTGCACCTGATGAAACAGAACTGTTCGCTCGGCAGCGACGATTGCCGGCCCGAGGCTGTTCTGGACGAAGTGCGGCGACTGAACATCGGGACAGTCATCGTGCATTCCTCCGCCAGCGACGTTTCGGTAAAGGCGGTCGCGGCGCTGATCGTATTGGGCGAACAGAACGGGTTCAGCACTATCTATATCGACCCCGTCCCCGGGGTAAAATTCAATCCGCCCAAGGAACTGTACCGCCATGGTGTTGCAGCGATCTGGCAGCATGAAGAAGCCAAAACAGCCAGCGAATACCTGGTGGAAAACGGCGCCCTGCTGCAGGAAATGGCACGGTTGGAGTCGCCCCGTTACACGCGGTTCCCGGTGCTCGAATATTTCTGCAATCCTGAATGCCGGATCGTCAGCGACGATGGCCGGCCGCTGTATTTCGACACGCACCACCTGACCATCACCGGTGCGCATTGGCTGGATCCCGTCTTCGACCGGATTTTCAAGCCTTGACGCCCTGCTCCAGCCGTTCACGGAGCTGGAACTTCTGGATCTTGCCGCTGGCGGTGCGGGGCATGGCGTCGATCACCTCCAGCCGTTCGGGGAAATAGTTCCTCGCCATCTGCTTTTCGCTCAGATACGCGACCATCTCCTGAAAACTCAGCCCCTTTGCCTCCGGTTTCAGTGTCACGAAGGCGCAGGCGCGTTCACCCAGCCGCTCGTCCGGCATGGCGACAATGGCGGCGTCCTGCACCGCCGGGTGGCGGTAGAGCAGTTCCTCGACCTCGACCACCGGGATGTTTTCGCCGCCGCGGATGATCACGTCCTTGCTGCGGCCGCTGATGCGGATATAGCCGTCGGGCCGCATGCGGGCATTGTCGCCGGTGTCGAACCAGCCGTCGGCGTCGGTCGCGAAGAGTTCCGGCCGCTTCAGGTAGCCGACGAAATTGAACGCGCCGCGCACCTGCAGCCGTCCCTCCACATCGACCGGCACGGTGTTGTCATTGTCATCGACCACGCGCACTTCCATGCCGTCCAGCGCACCGCCGTCGGATTCGAAGATCTTGTCCGGCGGGTCGCTGGGCCGGGTCATGGCGGCGGCGCCGTTTTCGGTCATCCCCCAGCAGGCGATCACCGTGGCGCCCAGCCGGGTCTGCGCGCGCTCCACCAGCACGCGCGGGATCGGCGCCCCGGCGGTCAGGAATATCCGCAGGCTTGCCACATCGCATTCATCCACCGCCGGTGCATTGGCGAGGTCGGCCAGGAACGGCGTTGACGCCATGCAGAAGGTCGCCCGCTCGTCCTGGATGATCCGCGCGGCCTTCGCCGGGTCCCACACATCCATCAGCACCGCCGTGGCGCCGAGGAAGATCGGCATCACCAGCCCGTAGCCGAACCCGGTCAGATGGGCCAGTGGCGAGGGCATCAGGATGATGTCATCGGGACCAAGTTCGATCCGCTCGACGAACTTCACCAGATTGCCGATCAGCGTGTTCTGGTTGTGCATCACCCCCTTGGGCTGGCCTGTGGTGCCCGACGTATAGAGCAGCAGCGAGACATCGTCCGGGTCGGGCCGTCGGGCGGCGTATTCCGCGTCCCGGTCGCGGCCGCTGTCGGGGAACAGCGCCAGGAAGGCCGCCGGGTCCGGCCCGTCGATGACGAAGACGTGCCGCAGGTCCGGCGCATCGCCGCGCAGCGCGTCGATCATCGCCGGGTAGTCGAAACCGCGATAGCGGCGCGGCACAAACACCGCCTTGGCCTCCGCAAAGGGCAGCATGAAAGAGAGCTCGCGCCGGCGGAAGATCGGCATTAGCGGGTTGGTCACCGCACCGATCCGCACGCAGGCGAGATGCAGGACGGCGAACTGCCAGTAGTTCGGCAGTTGCACCGACACCACATCGCCCGGTTTGATCCCGAATTCAATCAGCCCCAGTGCAACCCGGTCGACGATGCGGCCGAGTTCCGCATAGGTTAGCGAAACCCGCGCGGCCGCCTGGCTGTCATAGCCGATGATGGCGGCGCGGTCCGGATGCGCCGCCACCGCCGCGTCGAAACAATCGGTGACGCGACGGTTCGGCCAGAGCCCGCTGCGCTTGAAATAGTCGATGCGCGCGGGCGGCGTCTGCAGTTCGAAGGCCACGGCATTCCTCCCGAAATGTGCCCTTCCCATGTTGCCGCGTTTTGCGGCGAGCGTATCGCTAAACCGGCGATTCCGGATCGAAGTTTGGCTTGCGCTTCTCCAGATGCGCGGCCAGCCCCTCGCGGACCTCGGACCCGGCGAAACCGAGCATTTCCAGCGCGGTCGAGGCATCATAGGCCGGGCC
>JAQCHR010000378.1 GCA_027619655.1 Pseudomonadota bacterium | reverse complement strand
CCCGCCAGAAACATGATGGTCAAAACGCCCCAGGGAATTCTCACGCCATTGCTTTCATAAAACCTTCGGCCAGCCTCTGACGCGCCGCAGGAAGTCCGTCTCTGGTATCGCCCAGCACATACTTGGCAAGAAAATAGCCCGTCAGCTTGAGACCATCGCAAATATCCTTCGGCGCGACATCCGCCTCCTGCGCCAGCAGAAAACCGGGCAGTGCCAGCAATTTGTCGCGATAGATGCCGCCCGCCGCTGCCGACACCGCCCGTCCCGACTTTGGCGACACATAAACCAGTTCCTCAACCTCGCCTGTCGCCGCGCAGGCGCTGAGATCGAGACCGAACCCCAGCTCGGTCAGCAGGGCCAGCTCCCAGCGGATATAGCCTATCTGCCAGCCCGGATTGTCCAGCGACGCGATTAGCTCCTCGACCGACTCGAACAGGCCCGGCACCGGCGCGCGCTCGGGCAAGGCCGAATCGAGCATGGCCGTCGCGGCGCTCAACGCCAGCAACGGAAGCGGAGCCTGCAAGAGCCGCGCCGCCCAGGACCGCTGCAATTCACAGCTAAAATTGCCGAGATGCTCGGACAGGCGCGCCCGCCAACTCACCGCCAGACGGTTGCCGGGTTGATAAAGCCCCCGGTTTCGGGCACTTGCGCCGCCCCTTACCAGGCCGGCATGACGCCCGTGCTCCTTTGTCAGCAGGGTGACGACCAGCGCATTCTCGCCATGACGGCGCGCCGAAAGAACAATTCCGTCATCGGTCCAATCCATGGATGGATTATAGCGCTTTGCTTGTTAAGCTGGCGGCAGAAAATTTTAATGGATCTGGAGTCATTATGACCATCGGTCGCAGACAGTTCCTCGCCGGACTCGGCGGGCTCGCCGCCGCGCCTGCCTTCATCACGCCCGCCCGGGCGCAGCTCGCCATTGCCGACGGCATCACCGCCGGCGATGTGACATCCGACAGCGCTGTGATCTGGGCGCGCGCCAGCAACACATCGAAAATGATCGTTACCTGGGCCACGGACCCCAAATTTGCCGATGCCAAACGGGTGGAAGGCCCGATAGCAGCAGGCCGTACGGGCAATAGCGCCCAGCTTGTCCTCGACGGCCTGCCGGCCGGAAGGGAAATTCACTATCGGGTTCATTTCGAAACTGCCGACGGAGCCGCATCGGCACCGTCACAGGGACGGCTGGTCACGCCGGGGCCAAACCGCGATATGAGCTTCGTCTTTGGCGGCGATCAGTGCGGCGCGGGCTGGGGCATCAATCCCGAATGGGGCGGTCTCAAGATTTTCGAGACGATGTTGGCGACACGTCCCGATTTCCTCATCCATCTCGGCGACCGCATCTATGCCGACCGGCTGATGCTGGAGGAAGTGCGCCTGCCCGATGGGCGGATCTGGAAAAACATCGTTACCCCCGCCAAGAAGGAGGCCGCTGAACGGCTCGACCAGTTTCGCGGCAATTACAGCTACAATTTCCTCGATGAACATTATCGCCGTTTTTCCGCTGAGGTGCCGATGCTGGCAACCTGGGACGATCATGAGGTAATGGACAACTGGTGGCCCGGCCGCCGGATGACCTGGAAGCAGCAGCACCGCAAGGGATACCGGGTCAAGGAAACCGAGATTCTGGAAAAAAACGGTCGCCAGGCGTTTTTCGAATACACCCCGATGCGCCGCAACACCGCGGATACCGATCGGATATACCGCGTCGTCCCCTGCGGTCCCCTGGCGGATGTCTTTATGCTGGATGGACGCAGCTATCGCAGCCCGAACGACAGAAACCGCGAAACGGCCCCGGGGAAAGACGCCGCAATGCTCGGCGCCGCACAGGTCACCTGGCTAAAAGAGGCGCTTAAACAATCGAAAGCGGTGTGGAAGATCATCGCCAACCCGCAACCGCTGGCGCATGTCACCAAAAAACCCAAACCCCGCTACGACCAATGGGCCAATGGCGACCATGGCATGCCGCGGGGACGGGAACGGGAAGCGGCCGATATCCTGTCCTTCATCAAACGCGAGAACATCCGCAATACCGTCTGGCTGGCTGCCGATGTGCATTATTCCGCCGCCTATCGGTTCGATCCGAACCAGGCGGCGTTTCAGGATTTCAATCCATTCTGGGAATTCATCTCCGGCCCCTTCCATACAAGGCCGGGACGGGTCAAATATTTCGACAAAACGTTCGGCGCCGACCAGCAGTTCCGGACACCGGTGGCGCCGATCATCAACCCGCCGCCGTCGGACGGTTTCCTGTATTTCGGGCACGCCAACATCAATGCGAAAACCGGCGCGATGCGGGTGACGTTCCGCGACCTGAACGACCGGACATTGTTCAGCATTACGCTGGAAGCGACGGGCTAAACAGGAAATGCCAGTTTGCCCTTGCGGCAGCCCCAAAAGGTAATAGTATAACACAACTTGATTGGGGAGCCTGAATGAAAGCGAAGTCGCGATACCGTCCGCCTGTTCTTGCCGCGGCTGCCGCTGTCTTTCTCGCATTCCAGATTTTCGGCGCCTTCCATGCTGCGGCGTACGGCGACCAGCACCATGACCACAATGGCGTCGCCTGTGCCCTTCACATTGCCTGCAAGGCGGGCAAGGATATTGCCCCGCCGCCATCCGTCGTTACCCGGACCCCGGAGTTTTCGGACCATCCTTACAACGGGGACCGGACGCATACCGTTCCGAACCAGCGCCCTTATCCCCACTTCCACGGGCGCGCGCCCCCCACCTCCTTTTCCTGATCCGTTGCAACGGGTGCCTGATCGACAGGTGCCCCAATCCTCTATCCGTTTTAAGGCAAAGAACCATGACCTATCGATTGACCGGTATGGCGGCAGCGTGCGCGCTCGTCATCAGCCATTCCCTCTTTCCGGCACAGGCACAGGCACAGACGCCGCCCGACGCCCAGGCGATTCTCGCCGAACTCCGCGCCATGAAACAGGCCTATGAGAGCCGCATCGCGACCCTCGAAAACAAACTTCGCGGGATGGAAGCCGCAAAGTCTTCCGGGGCGCAAAACGCCGCCGCCAAACCGGCAACGACGCGAACCATCCGCGACAATTCGTTCAACCCCTCCATCGGCATTATCCTCAATGGCAAGGCCGCATCCTATTCTCAGGATTCGTCGAATATCGCTGGCTTCGGCGTCGGCGAAGAGGGCGAACGCGGCAAGGAAGGGCTGTCGATCGACGAATCCGAGCTTAATTTCTCCGCCAATATCGACGACAAGTTCTATGGCAGCCTGACGACAGCCATCGTCCGGGAGGGCAGCGAAGACAAGATCGAGCTGGAAGAAGCCTATATCCAGACCCTGCCGGATGCCGGACTGCCGGACGGAAGCCGGATCAAGGCAGGACGGGCCTTCTGGACCCTTGGCTACCTGAATGAACACCATGCTCATGCGGACGATTTCGCCGACCGGCCCCTGCCCTACCGCGCCTATCTCAACAAGGCCTATAACGATGACGGTATCGAGATCTCCTATGTGTTGCCGACCGATTTCTACAGCGAAATCGGCGGCGGCATCTTCCGCGGCGACGATTTTCCCTTCGGCGGATCGACCGGCGGATTCGACACCTTTTCCGCGTTCGCCCGGATAGGCGGCGGTATCGGCGATAACCAGAGCTGGCGGCTGGGCGCCTACACACTCAGAGGAAACGCCACATCCCGTGCGACGGGCGAAGGCGCCGTCACCTTCAATGGCGACACCAACCTTTACGCCGCCGATCTGCGCTACACCTGGACGCCGACCGGAAACGCTAAAAATCAGGAGCTGATCCTGCAGGCCGAATTCTTTCACCGTGACGAAGAAGGCCGTTATACGGATACGGGAAATTCAACCGGAACTGTCGCCTACGATGAGGGCTCAAGCGGCTGGTATACGCAGGCTGTTTACAAGTTTGCGCCGTCCTGGCGGCTGGGCGCGCGCTATAGCGAGCTTCTGGCGGCCGATGTCCCGGCGGGGCTCGTCGGCAGCGCACTCTACCAATTTCTTCA
>JAQCHR010000377.1 GCA_027619655.1 Pseudomonadota bacterium | reverse complement strand
CGCGATCAGGATTGTCGCGCCGGTGAGGATGGACGCACGGTCGAACGCGCTGTTGACGGCGTCGGTCGCCTCGATGGCCCTGCCCTGTAGGTTGTCGGCGGCGTTGGCGTTGCCGGCGGCAAAGCGCCATACCGTTTGCGCGCGCAACGTTCGGCTCCTGATTTTTTCGATCACGGAAAATGCCTGTGTGTAATCCTGTATGCCTGCCCAGACCTCGGCAATTTCCGCAAGGGCGGTGTCCGCGGCGAACGGCCGGACGATATCAAGGCTGGCGGTCATCGCCCGCCTGAGGGTCTGCGTCGCGGATTCCCGATTCCCCTGTTGCAACTGCGCCGCGGCAATCTTTGACAGGGCGAGCACATGCAGGCGCGGCGTACGCAGCTTGTCGGCCAGCGCCAGGGCTTCCTTCGGCAGGCGCCCCTGCGCGATCTGCCCGGCCGTTTCGGCGAGTGCGATGTGGTCGCGGCCGATATCGCCGAGGGCCGTAAGTATGGCCAGCGCTTCCGTCGTCCGGCCGATGCGGGCATAGGCGCCTGCCAGGATGCCCAGGGTCGTCTGTCGCGTCTCATCGCTGGTCCCCGGGCCGACGAAGCGCCGTGCCTGCGCCAGCATCGCTGCTGCCTCCGGGGTCAGGCCGCTTTCATCGAGCTTGCCGGCGACCTCCGCAGTAATCTCGCTGGCTGCGACCGGGTCATCGAGCCGGGAGAGCAGGTCCAGCAGGTCGGTTAGCGTTGCAGGCCGTGCGGATTTTCCCGCTGCGTCCGGTTTTGCTTCGGCGATGGTGATGGCCGCCAGAACCCTGGCCCGGTTTCCATCGTCCAGATTGGTCATGGCGAGCGCTCTGGCGTCGTCCAGGTGACCGGAATCGACAAGGCCGATTGCCGCTTCGCGCAGGGAAACGACCACGAGCCGGACATCGCCGATGCGGCGGATACTGGCCCG
Organism: Pseudomonadota bacterium; assembly: GCA_027619655.1. Taxonomy (GTDB): domain Bacteria; phylum Pseudomonadota; class Alphaproteobacteria; order UBA8366; genus MarineAlpha4-Bin1. The sequence goes on along the minus strand of JAQCHR010000377.1, from coordinate 3,064 downwards.
TATATCCGGCAGGCTGCCTTTGAGCGCCTGCGCCCGCACAATTTCGCGCAATGCCCAGTCGCGGTAATCGTTCCGATCGATTCCGGCCGCCGCCAGGAGCGCTTCGTCTATCAGGCATTGGGGGCTGGGGGATTGCAGGCAGGTTTCCGCGGATAGGCCCTTCTGCGACCCTTCTGTCTGGGACGGGGCATCAAGCAGGTCCCGCGTTTCGGGATTCGCGAGCAATGCCTCGCGGGCGCGTTCTGTCTGCTCGCGCCTTGCTTCCGCGAGCCGCTCTTTCAGGGCGGCTGGCCTGCCGGTATTTTCCATATGACGCAGCAGCGCGCCGCTGGCCTCGCCGTCTTCGATCAGGCCGTGCTGGCGCTGATAGGCGCGAATCGCCTGTTGCAGTTCCGGACTGATCCGTCCATCCGCCGGTGCGGGAAGCATGCTGAATTCCGTCAGGAAGTTCTGGATATCCCGAACCAGGGGTGACCATTCGAAAAGCCGCTCGCGCCTGGCGCCGTCGGATGGCGCCTGATCGTACCGGGCGGCGCCGACGCCATGCGGCAGAAGCGCCGCGACCATAACGGTGGCGATCAACAGGTGCTTCAGTGCGAAACTTTGGCGCATCTGCTTTCCCTGATGCAATCGGCTAGGGTGGTCCGGCACCGCGACAGCAATGCGGCGCAAGCCGGCGCTTAGTATTGTGTTTACCAAATTGCCCGCAATAATGATTGTGAAATCAGATTCCTGTCGTTTTCGTTAGTTTGTTTTCCAAATTGGCGTCGATGTCCATATTGGCTCCGTCATGGTTAAATTATAGGTTTTCCAGAAAGATTTCAGGTCATGGAACAACTACTGACGGATATCACCTTCTACGACCGAATCGCCCTCTGCGTGGCCGTGGCGACCTGGATCGGTTTCAACTGGTACGCCGACAGCAGTGCCGCGGCGCGGCGTAATCTGGTCGGCGGCATGACGGAACGCCGGCTGGACTGGATGCGGCAGATGCTGAAACGGGATAACCGCATGGTCGATATCCAGATCGTCCATGCCCTGATGCGGTCCGGGCGGTTTTTTGCATCGACGGCGATCCTGATCGTCGCGGGGCTGTTGACGGTCGTCGGCGCAACCGATCGCGCGGTCGCCCTGGCGATGGACCTGCCATTTGCCTTGCCCACCTCGCGGGGGGCCCTGGAAGCAAAGCTTTTGATTATGGTCGTCATCTTCATTTATGCTTTTTTCAAATTCGTCTGGTCCGGGCGGCAGTACAATTACTGCGCCATCATGATCGGCGGCGCGCCGCCGTCGAGTTCGATCACCGAGGCGGATATGGCGGCGGGTGAAACGATTGCGTCGGTCGCGTCGCTTGCCGCGAAGCACGCGAATCGCGGCGTCAGGGCATATTATTTCGGCCTTGCCACGCTGGGTTGGTTCCTGCATCCGGCGGTCATGATTTTTGCGATCATATGGGTCACGCTTGTCCTGTATCGGCGGAAATTCCGCTCACGGACAACTCGCCTGACCTGGCAGGGGCTGGAGAAACCATGAACCCAACCGACGACACGCCCGAGTCCATCTTTCCACCCGGGTCGGTCCTGCTGTCCGTGGCGCAGATGTATCGGTCCGACGAAGCCGCCATCGACGCCGGGGTTGCAGGTATCGAGCTGATGGAGAACGCCGGCAGTGCCGTGGCCTCGGCTATTCAGGCGCGCTGGCAACCCTGTCCCGTTTCGATCCTGTGCGGTCCTGGAAATAATGGCGGCGACGGGTTCGTCGTGGCGCGGCTGCTGCGGGATGCGGGATGGCCGGTGCGCGTTGCCCTGCTCGGCGACCGGGCTGGCCTGAAGGGTGATGCAAAAACCAATTCGGACCGATGGGGCGACGCAGTCGAACCATTGGCGCCCGCGGCAATCGACGGCGCCGGGCTTGTCGTCGATGCCCTGTTCGGCGCCGGCCTGGCCCGGGATATTGACGGTGTCGCAAAGCAGACCCTCGAAGCCGTCGGCAAGGGGCCCCTGGTCGCGGTCGATGTGCCCAGCGGCGTGCATGGCGACACGGGCGCGATCAACGGCTATGCCGCCCAGGCGGACCTGACAGTGACGTTTTTCAGGCGCAAGCCGGGACATCTGCTGCTGCCCGGCCGGGCCCTGTGCGGCGAGGTTGTCGTCGCCGATATCGGCACGCCGCCCGCCGTATTGGCCGGGATCGCGCCACTACAGGCGGCAAACAGCCCGGCGCTTTGGCGGGCCCGTTTCCCCTGGCCCAAACTGGCCGATCATAAATACCGGCGCGGTCATGCGGTCATTACGGGCGGACGCAACATGACGGGCGCGGCGCGACTGGCTGCGAAGGCGGCGCAGCGTGCAGGGGCCGGCATGGTCACGGTTGCGGTGCCGAATGACGCGACCGTAGTCTACAGGATTGCGCTGACCTCGGCGCTGGTGCACCCTTTTCTTGATACGCATGGCTTCGGGGAATACATAAAAGAACCAAGGGTTTCTGCAATTCTTGTCGGACCCGGAAACGAATTGAACCTCGGGACGCGGGAGCGTGCGTTGCTTGCCCTGCGGACGGGGAAGGAGGTGGTTCTGGACGCGGATGCACTTTCCATATTCGAAGGTTCGACGGAACTCCTGTTCGACACAATTTCCGGACCCTGTGTTCTGACGCCGCATGACGGCGAATTCGCACGCCTGTTCGATACTGCGGGCGACAAACTGTCCCGGGTCCGGCGGGCGGCGGAACGAAGCGGCGCCGTGGTTCTCCTCAAAGGCGCCGATACGGTGATCGCCGCACCGGATGGCCGGGCCGTCATCAACGAAAACGCCCCGCCGGACCTGGCGACGGGCGGCGCCGGTGATGTTCTGGCTGGCCTGGTCACCGGTTTGCTGGCGCAGCGGATGGACGCGTTCGACGCGGCATGCGCGGCGGTCTGGCTACACGGCGAAGCGGCGGTGGCGTTCGGCCCGGGGCTGGTCGCCGACGACCTGATTGATTCCCTGCCCGCCGTATTGCGGCGGCTCAAGCAAGAAGAAAGCAGTCATGAGTGAAAACAGTTCCCTCTTCCAGCGCCTGATAG
>JAQCHR010000005.1 GCA_027619655.1 Pseudomonadota bacterium | reverse complement strand
CATGCGCGAGCAGGCCGTCTAGGGCGTTTCTCTGGCCACATATATCATCCGCCCGCCGCCGCGCGAGGCCGAGGCCCGCGAGGCCGAGACCGAGCAGAGCGATCCCGCCGGGCTCGGGGATCGTTACCGTGGGCTCGATTGCCTCCGTCGTGCGGATTCCGAATGTAAAGCCGTGCCAGTTTTCAGGCGTCGGCACGGTCCAGGTAAAGGTGCTGAAGGTACCGATGAACTGGATGGTGCCGTGGCCTTCCGAACCGCTCAGGATGTCGCCGGGCAATTGCGTCAGCGCCGTGTCCGAACCACCCCAGTGACCGGCATCCTGGCTGACGATGGTGAAGGGCGAATCGAAATCGTAGGTCGTCGGCAGGCCGCCCTGCCCGAGGCTGACGATCGCCATGATCGGGTCCTTGATCGCCTCCGACAGGGTCACCTGGTAGGTCTGGTTGACGCCGCCGATCAGCGAGATGATGTCGCTGTCCGGCGGCGCGTTATCGACCTGGCTGCTGAGAAACGGCGCCTGGCCATTGGCGTTCCAGTAATTGATGCCGCCTCCGCTGGTCTGCGCGAAATTGAGATTGCCGGGCGTGAGGTCCGGGTTGATGGCGGCGAAATCGACCGTGACCGTTGACGTATCGGGCAGCGTGATGGTGCCCGTCGCAGTGCCGCCCGGGACATCTGCGGACGTCCAGTCGACATAATGGTACAAAACGGCCGACGCGCTGACGGGGGTGAATGCGAGGGCGGCGGCGACAGTGGCGGCAAGGGTGAAATTTCTGTTCATGCTTCGATACTCCACGCGAAAGGCGTCATTTCACGGAATATAATGCAAGAATCGGGCCAGACAGCGAAAACATGGGATTCCAATGGCTTATAGACACCTTTTCCCGTCCGCGATCGCGGTATTGTAAAGAAATCCGACGTTACGCGGGTTGGTTACCGGCCTAGCGCCGGGCCTTGCGGGCGGCGTAGCGGCGGTCGCGTTCGGCTTTCTGGGCGGCGGCGAGGGCGATTTTCGCTTCCTCGGCGGCGATGGCCTCGGCCTCAAGCCGTTCCTTTTCGGCCTGTTCGGCAGCGATCTGGGCGGCCTCTGCCTCCGCCTTTTCCTTCGCCTTGCGTTCCTTTTCGGCTTGGCGTTCGGCCTTGCGCTCGGCAAGGTGGGCTTCGCGCGCAATGGCGGCAAGACGGCGGGCCTCCTGGCGCTCGGCGAATTTCGGATCCTTGGTCGGGTCTTTTGCCCTGGCCTTCTTCAGCAGGGCCTGCTTGGCCTTGTTCGATGCATTCTGCCGGTCGGCGAAATTGGGTTCGTGGCTGTTTCTCATGAAGTCGGGACTCTGTGATTAAACATTGTGGCAAGCTGCCGCGGTTGCGGGGATGTATAGGGCGGCAGCGGGACCGCGCCAATATAAATTTCGGTCAGGCGCGGGCACGTCTTCCCAGAACCGACAATCCGGCGGCGCCCGCGGCGCCGGCGAGATTGATGACCGTCGCCCCGTCGATCACGGCTGCCGGGACCAGCAGGGCGAGGCCGCTGGCGATATACCCTGCCCGCACAGCCGTGCCGAGATTGGCGAACAGATGGCCGGCGAGGCCGACCGAGACCGACCAGATGCCTGCCACCGCGGCGGCGGTCGCGGCGAGGATCGTCGTCATCGGGGCGTCGAGCAGCAGCGCCGGCGAGACCACGAACAGGAACGGGATCACATAGGCCGACCAGCCGAACACCACGGCGGCATAACCGGTGCGCATCGGGTTGGTATTGGCGACCGTGGCCGCGGCGAAGGCGGCGATGGCGACCGGCGGGGTGATCATCGACAGCATGCCGAAATACAGCGCGAACATGTGGGCGGCCATGGCCGGCACGCCGACCTCTATCAGCGACGGCGCGACCAGGGTAGCGAGCAGCAGGTAGACCCCGAGGGTCGGCATGCCCATGCCGAGGACGATCGACACGATGGCGGCCATGATCAGCAGCAGGAACAGGTTGCCCGCCGCGATCGCGATCAGTGCCTGGGTCAGCGCAAAGCCGAGCCCGGTGATGTTCAGCACGCCGATGACGATTCCGGCCATGGCGCCGATCATGACGATCTGGGTGACCGCGATCCCGGTGGTCGAAAAGGCGCGGAACACGGACGCGACTGCCATGCGCGCACCGTCATAGCCGATGCCGATGCCGACGATTACCGCTGCCAGCGCTGCCGCAAGGGCCGACGTGTCGGGCCGCAGATTGAGACTGAACAGGCCGACGATCAGGACGACGAAGGGCAGGATGAACGGCCAGCCCGCCCGGAACACGCGGCCGCGCGCCGGGATCAGGTCTTCCTCGACCCGGCTGATGCCGTGGCGTGCGGCATAGAGGTCGGCCTGGATAAACAGGGTGATGTAATAAAGCAGCGCCGGGACGATCGCCGCGATGACCACGTCGCCATAGGGCACCTGCAGGAATTCGGCCATCACGAAGGCGGCGGCCCCCATGATCGGCGGCATCAGCTGGCCGCCGGTCGATGCCACGGCTTCGATTGCGCCGGCGACATGGGCGGGATAGCCGCCGCGTTTCATCATCGGGATCGTGATGACCCCGGTCGATACGACGTTTGACACCGCACTGCCGGAGATCGAGCCGAACAGGCAGGATGCGCTGATGGCGATCTTGGACGAGCCGCCGCGGTAGCGGCCCATCAACGCGACGGAAATATCGGTGAAGAATTTCGAACCGCCCGACGCTTCGAGCAGGTGGCCGAAAAACACGAAGGTGATCACGATGGTTGTCGATACCACCATCGGAATACCCACCAGCCCGTTGGGATCGAGCGCGATGTACAGGAACATCCGGTCGATATCGACATCGCGGCCTTCGAACTGGCCCGGCACGTAATGACCGTACAGCCCGAACAGGATGAAGAACGACATGAAGATGAACAGCACCTTGCCGGCGGTGCGGCGCAGGCCTTCGGCGACCAGCAGCACGATGATCACGGCGGAGGCGACGACTTCCGGCGGGCGCGCATGCAGATTGTCGAAGATGACCGCGTATTGCCAGGTGACGTAGAAACAAACCCCGGCGGACACCGCGATGGCGATCCAGTCATACCAGGGGATGTGCGGGCGGGGCGCTTTGATCCGCGCGGGGAACACCGCGAACGCCAGGACCAGCGCGATGCCGAGCATGCCTACCAGCCGCTGTTCGATGAAACCCGCGATGCCGGCAAGCTGATAGAGATCGAGCGCTTCGGCAATGGAACCGCAGGTCAGGATCGCGCCCAGAATGGCACCGATGATTTTGACATGCGGCGCCGCGATGCCGGGGGCATCCGGGTCGTCCGGAACAGGACCCGGCGGAGCCGGATCCTGTTTAACGGCGTTGGACATCAGACGTAATTACATGCCCATTTCTTTGTAGAATTTCAGCGCGGCCGGGTGATAGGCGACGCCGACATCGGCGTGCATGGCTTTCGGCTGCATGCCGTTGAACGCCTTGTGCGTGGTGACGAGCTTCTTCTTGTTGGCATGGATCGCCTTGACGACCTTGTAGACCGCTTCGTCGGATGTCTTGGCCGCGGCCATCAGCAGGAACGGGGCGGCGAAGATATTGGTCGGGCCCATCACGCCGGGATAGGCGGGGTTGGGCATGATGGTCGCGATGTGCGAACCGGGCGCCACCTTCTGCATCGCCTTTTCGGATTCCGGCGTTTTCGGCAAAGACAGCACGCGGATGCCGCCGACCTTGGCATGCGCCTGTGCGGTCTTGCCCGCCGTCAGAGAGAACGTGACGGCATCTATCTTGCCGGCCATGAAATCGTCGACCTGGCGCACCCCGTTGGGGACCGGGACGCCGATCACGTCCTTGTAGGTCAGTCCGGCGGTGGCGAGCTTGGCCAACCCCGTCAGCTTGATCACCCGCTGTTTCGGGTATTTGTCGCCGAGGCGTTTGCCCTTCAGGTCTGCGATCGTCTTGATGGGGGAATCGTTGCGGACGTAGAAGCCGAGGTGGAGCGGGAACAGCGCCGCGACGACGCGGATATTGCCCTGTTTGCCGCTTTTCCCGAACATGGCGCGGCCTTCGGTCGCGAACGCGGCCGCGATGCTGAGCGAGATCGTGAAGTCGAGCTCGCCGCTATTGAGCAGCGGCAGGGTGACGACCGGGCCGCCCTGCGGGATCACCCGGACCTTGAGGTCGGTCGCTTCGGTCGCGACCTTGGCGATGCCGGCGGCGGTCGAATAGGCGAGCGAACCCTGCGGGTTGCTGCCGATGCTGAGGGTCTGGGCCGATGCCGTGCCGATGCCGAAAGCAGCCGTGGCGGCAACGAGGGCCGTAAGCGTTGTCGGTTTCATGGTGGTTCCTCCCTGTAAGGTTAGTCGCGTTTTACGCTTTGGGTGCAATTTGCCCCGGATTATCGTGTCTGTACAGCGCGTTGCTATACCTTCGTATGCTGCGACGGTTGGCCGGGGTCACACTTCCACCCGCATCAGGTCGTAGGCCATTCGCAGTGGCCCGTCGTAGTTGAGACGGATGTCGCGCACCACGTCGGTCATCATGTCCGGGCCCATAAGATCGACCGGCAGGTGATGCTCCGCGGCTTTCAGGATCACCGGGTTGGTGGATTCGAAATGTCCGAAATGGGTCGCGACCAGGGATTTGACCCCGGCCCTGGTGGCGATCCTGCCGAGATCCGACGGCGGCGTGTGGGCGAACGTGCCGACGCCGGATTTCTTGCGGAATTCGACGAAGGCCTCGGGGAAGGTGCATTCGTGGAACAGCACATCGACGTCGCGGGCGAGTTCGACCATCGCGTCGCAGGGCGCGGTATCGCCGGAAAAGGCGAGCGACTTTCCCTCGGCCTCGAACCGGATGCCGAAACATTCGCTGATGTCGCGCGGGATGTGTTCGACGTAATCGCACCAGATCTTCACGTCCTCGTCTTCATAGACCAGGCCGGGCGAAACCTCGCGGATATCGGGGCGCACCGCTTCGAGGTTGCCCTGGCGCAGCGGATAGGCGCTGCGCGCGCGGAAATCGGAATCGAACGCGCCGCCCTCGAACAGGCTGTCGCAGAAATGCTTCGTGCCCTTCGGGCCGAGCACGATCGGCGGACAATCGCGGTCCCACATCCAGCCGGTTATAGCGAACAGGGGAAAATCGCAGATATGATCGTGATGCAGGTGGGTCAGGAAGACCGCCTTCACATCGACCGGGCTGGCATTGGCGGCAACCATATTGCGCACCGTGCCGGCGCCGCAATCGAACATGTAGCGCGTGCCGTTATCGAGCGTGACCAGGATGCCCGATTGCGCGCGGTCGGGGTCGGCGAACGCAGCACCCGTGCCCAGCATGGTGACGTACATGTTCGTTTTCCCCCCGGTTCGATAGTCCTGTTTGCAGGCATGTTAGCATTATTGCCGGCGCAGCTATACCTCCTGCGGGCGGAAGGCTGGCACGATTTGGCGTAAGCCGAGACCGCCCTAGGCGGCGCGCAACGACTTCCTCCGGCGCAGGGCGGCAAACGCGGCAAGCCCGACGACGGATAGTCCCATCCCGCCCGGCGCATGGACCGCCGTGCTGGCATTCAGAAACTGGTCGGACGACAGCGCCGTATCGGAAATCCGAAGTTCGTCGATTCCGCCGTTGAAAAAGCGCTTGTTGCTGAAATTGCATCCGACGAACACGCAGGCGGCGCCGATATTGATGTCGCGGGTATTGGTCACGTAGCCCGATGTGATCACCGTGCCCTCGAGCGCGCCGTCGATATAGAGGCTGATTTCATTGCTGCCGGAATCGAAGGTGCCGGCGATGTGATGCCATTCCGCATCCAGCACCGACGTCGATGACGTGATGCCCGGGAAGTTGGAAGCGCCGCCGCCGCCCGCGCCGAGATTGAAGGCAACCCGGCCGCCGGACAGCATTTGCAGCGCCCAGCCGGTGGAATCGACGAACCCGTGGGACTTGTCGACCAGCAATTTCTGACCCGACGGGGTCGAATTGGCGGTTTTCATCCAGAATTCGACGGTAAAAGCCGTCGTCAGGTTCAGGTTGGTCGTATTATCGGCGGTGATGCTAACGTGATCGCCGCTGCCGTCGAGCGACAGGCTGACGCCGTTCGGCGCGCCGGTCAGCGGGACGGGGTTTGCCGGGATATCGCCGCTATAGGCGGGATTGCCGGTGGGAGAGCCGTGATTGCCGAACCCGCTCTGGTCGAGCACCGAGCCGGCGCCGCTCAGCGGGTTGCCGGCGCTGCCTTCCTCGAAATTCCAGTAACCGACGGTGGTTGCCGTTGCGGGCGTGACGATTGCGACCGCGATGATTGCGGCGGCGCCGAAAAAAGCGGATTTGACAAGGGAATTGTACATGAACCTACCTCCGAATATGACTTTATGGCGTCTCACACGCGTTATTGCTCAAATAATATGCAAGAACCGCGCCAGAATCAGGAATCCTTTCGATTCAGGGGCTTAGGCGTGGCGTTTCCGCCCGGGATTTTAAAACCGTAAAGAATCCCGACGTTTTACGGGATTTTGGCGGCCTGTCGGCGGCCCGGGTTCGTGTATGATCCGGTCATCACGCGCGTCCATAGGAAGGAACGAAAAAAATGCTCACAAGAACCTGCGGCACCTGCCGGATCGATGCGGTCGAGGAATCGCGCGGCCCGTTCCGCACCCCGGCGGACATGTTCCCGACCTCGACCCCGGAAACGGTGGCGCGCCACAAGCACTGGATGGCGCCCGATTACATGGATGCCGCGACCGAGATGCTGCTGTTTTCGTTCCGCAGCTACGTGATCCGCACCGAACGGCTGACCATCCTGGTCGATGCCTGTATCGGCAACGACAAGGACCGCCCGGGCCGGCCGCACTGGCACCGCCAGTCCTGGCCGTGGATGGCGAACCTCAACGCCGCCGGGGTGACGGCGGAGGATATCGACATCGTCATGTGCACCCATCTGCATATCGACCATGTCGGCTGGAACACGCAGCTGGTCGACGGCCGCTGGGTGCCGACGTTTCCCAATGCGCGCTACGTGTTTTCGGAGACCGAATACCGCCACTGGGAATCCATGCTCGGCGCGACCCAGGTCGGCGACAACGTGTTCAATGACAGCGTGCTGCCCGTGGTCGAGGCCGGCCGCGCCGACCTGGTGCGCGACGATCACGAGATCGACCACGGCATCGTGCTCGAGCCGACCCCCGGCCATACCCCCGGCCATGTCGCGCTCAACCTGACCCGGGGCGGCGACACCGCGCTGTTTACCGGCGATCTGTTCCACCACCCGCTACAGGTCTACGAGCCCGACCTGTCGAGCGCGGTGTGCACCGATGCCGATCTGTCGCGCAAATCGCGCTACGATTTCCTCAACAAATATGCAGATAGCGGTGCGATAATCTATCCCGCCCATTTCACCGGGGCGGCCATCGGCGAGATCCGCTCCGACGGCGACGGCTGGCGCTTCGATTTCACGGAATAGAGCGGGGGATCTGAACGCTCATTTGAGCTGAGGCAGGCCCTGACGGAGAAGATCGCGGGACGAAAAATCACATGACGCAGAAGAACGAACGCCGCCGTCCGCCGGCGCGCGGCGGCATCGTGTTGTCAAAGACGCTGCCGTCGGCCTGACGTTCGTGAATCTGCATGGAGGGCGAACGCCGGTAATCGAAGATCTGCCTGCCCCGATAGTGGCGGTCAACCCCCATTTCCGCCCGCTAGCGGACCAGCGTGAACAGCTGGTTACGGTCGCCGGCCTTGCAGTCGACCTGAGCAAACCGCGCCTTCTTGCGGGTCAGGGTGTCCGTTTCCACCTGCCTTTTGCCATTCGGGCACTGGAGAAACTGGCCCCCGAGGAATCCGGTGTTTCCGGGATTGCTCTCGCACCTTTGCCGCTCTTTCGGCTTCATCTTGTCCAGCCGCTGCTGGTCCGCCTTCGAGTAGGTGACGACGAACCGGTAGGTGACGGGCGCCAGGCATTTGCCGCTCTTGCGGCTCTTGATCTGGAACCTGCCGGCGAAGGTCTTTTCGTCGGTTGCGTTCTTGCCCGGCGCGACGGCCATCCATTGCTGGTTCTCCCCGTAGTGACACGGATACTGCATGACGCTCGCGCCGTGTCTGGTGCTGGCCCCCTGCACATCCATGCACATCTTGGAATTGCGCGAGACCAGCGCGAAATTCGCCCCGGAGACAGCGCCGAAGCCGAACCACTGATTGCCGTTCTTCCGGTTGCATTCCCACAGATGCGGCCGCACCCGCGGCAGGTCCGAAGAATCCTTGTCGAAACAGAAATTCCCGGCGGTCATTTTCAGCATCGCCATCGACGGCACGTTGTATTTTTCGTGGAAACCGGCCGCCGGGTCGGGCGACGGCTGGACGGTCACCCAGTCGACCGTCTGCGATTTTTTGTCTGTGGGTTTCTGCCGTTCGGCCGCGAGCTGTTTCGATTTCTGCGCGGTATCGCTGTCGATCTGCTTCAGCGCGGCAGACAGTTTCCCGCGATCGACCACCTCGGTCACAAGGGTCTTGTTCTGACCGAACGGTGTGCGGATTTTGTTTTTCATTTTCCGCATCGGCGGTTTTTTCAGAAGCGCTTGCTTTCTTTCGTTCAGGCCGGCGACTTCATTTTCAAGCCTTGCGACTGTCGGGTTTACATCGCATTCGCTCATGACCAGGGCGCTGCCTTTGGCATTGCCCTTGGCCGCACGCAGGCAGAGCCCGCCCACGCCGACAAGCTTGCCGGCGACCTGGCGCCAGGCCTGGGCGGGGTTCGAGCTGCATTCCCAGATCATGGCCGGTCTGCCCAATGCCTTTTTTACCCGCGTATCGGCGCCAACGCACTTGTTTCCCGTCGTTCTGATCCTGATCCGGAGATCGTCCTTTGCCTTGGGGGCGAACGGGGCGGTCCGGAACTGCTGGTTCCAGGCGCCGCGGCAATCCCACAGGACCACCGGCTGGTTGTCCCTGTGCTTGCCCTCGTGGACGGACAGGCAGTATCCGGAGGCGCCCCTGTCCGCGGTGAAGACGATCATCTCCGAACCGGTGCGCCAGCACCTGCGGATCTTGTGGTTCCACACCCAGCCGGCGTTGCAGTGGCCCGGCCCGGCGATTCCGCGGTATTTTTTCGCGGCGTCCTCGGCTTTCTTGCGCGCCGTTTCGCGTTTCGCCTTGTCCTTTTTCTTGCTGCATTTGCCGCCGGAAAAGGCGTCCTCGATGCCGCAGCCGACATCCTTGAAGAATTTCTCGGTATCCTTGGCGGCCTGCGACGCCCAGTTGCCGGTGTCCGTATTGGCATTGGCCAGCCACTTGCCGGTATCCTCCGTCGCCTTGGCCGTCCACTTGCCGGCGGCCCTGCCCGCATCGGCCACCGCGCCGGCGAACTGCTGCGCGCAGCCCGACGCCTCGACGCTCTTGTCCTTTACGTCCGTCCACCCCGCGACGTCGATCCTGTATTTCAGATAGGGGTAGAAGCAGCCGCTGTCGACGGCCACCTTCATGCGGTTGCGCCCGAAATCGAGATCCGCCTCGCCTATATTCAGGCCCTGGATTTCCATGCCGGCATGCAGCTTGAAATAGGGTGCCGCGTTGAAGCTGGCATGAATGGCAAGCTCCGCGCCCTTGAGCTCGAACACGCCGGCCTTGAATGGTTCGACGTAGGAAACCGCGTTCAGGCCGTTCACGGCGTCGAGCCCGAGATCGGTATAGGTCAGCCGCTGGCCCATGGCCTCGAGCTGGCCCTTCACGCGGATGCCGGCGCCGGCGATATCGGCGAAGTCCGCGAGATGACTGGAATCGTCCTGTCCCGGAGTGGCAAGGAACAGATGCGGTTTGCGGATGCCGAATTCCGGCAGCTTGTCGAGCTGCAGCTTTTTCGACATGTCGGTGCGTGCCCAGGCCGGCACGAGCTTGGATGTCGGATGCGCGTTGAACGCGACCTCGGCAAGATCGGCCATGTTGCCGAGATACCGAGATACAGCGTGTCGTCGGATTTGATTTCGATCAGCCCGCCGGACGGTCCCGCCGCGGTCATCGCGAGCTGGAATTTCACCGGCGAAAACGCTTTTTTCTTGACGGTCATCGTGCCGACTTCAATGCCGCCGGACACCTCGATGCCCTTGTCGCCAGGCTCGAATCCAATGGACACTTCGTTGTCCTTGAAGGTCACGTCCTTGAATTCGATCAGGCCAGGCACGATGACGGGATCCTGGATGGTACCGACGCCGACGTTCAGTTCGCCTGATATTTTCCGTTTCTTGAGGTCGTAGCCGAACTTGAGCGCCGTCTTGATCGGTCCCTTGCCCATCACCATGTACGGCGCCTTGTAGGCAATGCTGACGCTGCCGATTCCGCCCTTGCCGCCGCCGGCACCGATGGTGATCACCGGGTTTGCCTTGGCGGGGGTCTTCATCATCCCGGTCAGTTCGATCAGCCGCGCAATCCCGTTATTCTGCGTCAGCAGGACGGACAGTGACAGACCGGCCTTGCCCTTGACCAAGTTGGCATAGTTGCCGGCATTGAGGCTGACAAACGACGTCACCGGATTTATCAGACCGGCTTCCTTGAAAACCAGGTCGACGAAATCGCTCGAGCCCGGCTTGAACTGGCTTGCCGAAAAGATACCTGTCGGCAAATTCACCGAAGATTTCAGGCCCGCTTTGGTCAGCGCGTCGGCGATCGGCTTGGGCAGGCTGGCGACCTCGACGGCGCCGTCCCTGGCGCTGGTCGGGCTTTTGGGCGACACCAGGATCGTCGTCGCGTTCTGGATCTCGATCTTCGCGAAATCGCCTTTATCGGCGAACTTGAAAAATTGCCCCATCTTCGCCGTCCCGGTCGTGAAGGCGACGTTGACGACGCCTTTCCCGGTGGTGTGTTCGGCGGTTATCTTGCCGTTGCCCTTGCCGATGTCGCGCCGGATTTTTTCGGCATTGCGGATTTCGCTGGCGCTGAGCTGCTTGTACACCACGATGGTGGTTTTCAGACCGCCGCTGGCGACCGTCGTTTCCCAGTGGGTGTCGCCCTTGGGGATGAACGAGGCGCCCTTCGCGCCGTCGACGAGGAAATTCGCGCCCTTCGCTGCCTTTAGCGCCAGGTCCCGCTCGCACGGTGTCGGGAAAACCAGGTATTTCGGGTCCGACAGGGTTTGCGCGGAATCCGGGCATTTGGCGAATGCCGGCTGTGCGTATACCAGCGCCGCCGCGGCGCTTGCGACGAGTTTCAAGACAGATTTATTCATGGTATCCCCCCGATTCAACGCAAATTCCGGATGCGCCCCCGGACCGCCTATTCGCGATCAATCTTTCGAATACTAACCCCCTACTAACTTCCATGAAGCCTATTTCACGATAGATGAACACAGGCTGAACGACAATTACCTGCTTGGGGACAACGAACAGAACGCCGATCCCATCCATGCGGTCTCCGCCGACACCGTCTTCGCGCTGGCGACCGCGCCGGGATTGCCGTGATCCGGGTTTCGGGGCCGGCAGCGGTATTGCGGGCAGAGTGCGTCCGGGCCGATCTGCCGGAAGCGCGCCGCGCCATACGGTGCCATACGGGTCGATTCCGCCACTAAAGAGGCGCTCGATGACGGGCTGGCGCTTCGATTTCACGGCGTGAGGCGACAGCGGTAAAGGCCGCGCTTTCCCTTTGCTGCACTGTTGCGCTCCCGTTCGGAGCCCGCTCCGAGCCCGTCCCGAGACGGCCCCGAAGACGGCGCGGGAACCGCTTGTCCCGTCCCCGGTTTTGAGTCACGGTCGGACGGAGCAGGGCCTTCGACAGCGACCCCGGGAGCGAAACCGCCATGACCCATGCCGACATTCTTGCCGCCAACGGACTGACCGCCGATTTAGCCCCCGATCCAGCGGCGGGGCGTGACGGCGCGACGCTTGCCGTCCGCACGCCGGTCGACGGCGCCGAAATCGCCCGGCTGAACACCCATTCGGATGACGACCTCGCGGCGATGACCGCCGCCGCCGTCAGCGCTTTTGCAGCGTGGCGCGACGTGCCGCCGCCGCGCCGCGGCGAGCTGGTGCGTCTGCTCGGCGAGGAACTGCGGGCGGCCAAGGAGAATCTCGGCCGTCTCGTCAGCCTGGAATCCGGCAAGATCCTGCAGGAAGGGCTCGGCGAGGTGCAGGAGATGATCGATATCTGCGACTTCGCGGTCGGGCTGTCGCGCCAGCTTTACGGGCTGACCATCGCGTCGGAGCGTCCCGGCCATGCGATGCGCGAGACCTGGCACCCGCTCGGCGTCTGCGGCGTGATCACCAGTTTCAACTTCCCGGTCGCCCCCTGGGCATGGAACACGGCGCTCGCCCTGGTGTGCGGCGACCCGGTGATCTGGAAGCCGTCGGAGAAAACGCCGCTTTGCGCGCTGGCGGTGCAGAAAATCTATCACACGGCGCTGGCCCGGTTCGGCGCCGCCGCCGATCTTCCCCCCGATCTCGCCCCCGGCCTGATGCAGGTCGTCCTCGGCCGCCGCGGGACCGGCGACGCCCTGGCGAGAAGCCGCGACGTGGCGGTGGTGTCCGCCACCGGTTCGACGCGCATGGGCCGCGCCGGGGGACCGGCGGTCGCGGAACGGTTCGGCCGCTGCATCCTGGAGCTCGGGGGCAATAACGCCATGATCGTCGCGCCGTCGGCCGATATCGAGATGGCGATCCGCGCGATCGTGTTTTCCGCCGTCGGAACGGCCGGCCAGCGCTGCACGTCGCTCCGCCGCCTGATCGTCCACGAGGATATCTACGACCGGGTGGTGCCGCGCCTCAAGGCCGCCTATGACGGGCTGCCGGTCGGTGATCCGCTGGACCCGGGCGTGCTGGTCGGGCCGCTGATCGACGGCGCCGCGTTCGAGGCCATGGCGGCCGCGCTGGCGCAGGCGGCGGCCGCGCGCTTGCCGACCGCTTTCCCGACGCCCATTACGCGTCCCCGGCGATCGCCGAGATGCCGGATCAGACCGCCATCGTCCGCCAGGAGACGTTTGCCCCGATCCTGTATGCGATGAAGTACCGCGATCTGTCCGCTGCCATCGCGATGCAGAACGCCGTGCCGCAGGGCCTCGCCTCCAGCATCTTCTCGACCGATCTGCGCGAGACCGAAGCCTTTCTGTCGGCGGCGGGCTCCGATTGCGGCATCGCCAACGTGAATATCGGCCCGTCCGGCGCCGAAATCGGCGGGGCGTTCGGCGGCGAGAAGGAAACCGGCGGCGGCCGGGAATCGGGCTCCGACGCGTGGAAAGGCTACATGCGCCGCCAGACCAGCACGGTGAACTATTCGCGCGACCTGCCGCTTGCGCAGGGCATCCGGTTCGACATCTGAGGCACTGCATGACGGGCAAGGCATGACGGGAAAGATCGCATGACGCAGAAGATAGAGCGCATCGCGGTGCTCGGGCTCGGCAGGGTCGGGACCCTGGCGGCAATCCTGCTGCAGGAAACCGGCTTCGACGTCACCGGCATCGACGACCGCAAGCTTAGCAATGAACGCCCCTTCGCGGTCGAGCGGCAATCGGTCGCCGACGAGCGCGCCGCCGAAGAAGCGCTGGCCGGCTTCGACGCCGTTCTGTCCTGCCTGCCCTATCACCTGAATATCGGCGTCGCCACCGCGGCCCACCGGCTGGGCCTGCATTATTTCGATCTGACCGAAGACGTCACCACGACCCAGGCGATCCGCGAGATGAGCGAAACGTCGCGCGCGGTGATGGCCCCGCAATGCGGCCTCGCGCCGGGCCTGGTCGCCATCGTCGGCGCCCATCTCGCCCATGATTTCGACCGCATCCGGTCGATCCGTCTGCGGGTCGGCGCGCTGCCCCAGCATCCGACCGGGCTGCTCGGCTATGCGTTCAACTGGTCGCCCGAAGGCGTGGTCAACGAATACCTGAACGACTGCGAGGTGATCGAAGAGGGTGCGCATAAATGGGTCTCGCCCATGGAATGGATCGAGAAGATCTATGTTAACGGCATGCTGCTGGAAGCGTTCACCACGTCGGGCGGGCTCGGCACCATGTGCGAAACCTATCTCGGCCGCGTCGAGAATCTCGACTACAAGTCGATGCGCTATCCCGGCCATGTCGACCTGATGAATTTCTTTTTCCACGAATTGCTGATGCGCGAGCGCCGCGATCTCGCCGGCGAAATCCTGACCGCCGCAAAGCCGCCGGTCGACGACGACGTGGTGCATTTTCATATTTCCGCCGAAGGCGATATCGACGGGCGGTTGCAGCGCAAGGAATTCGTCCGGTCCTATTATCCGCGGGAGATCGCGGGCGGCACCCGGACCGCGATCGCGTGGACGACCTCGGCCTCGGCCTGCGCCGTGATCGAGATGGTCAGCCGCGGCGACCTGCCGGAGACCGGTTTCATCAAGCAGGAAGAGATCGCGTTCGACAAATTCGCGACGACGGCCACCGGCCGCCTGTTCGCGGAGGCGTGAAGGCTGCGCCGCCGCGTCGCGCATGGATTTTCCGATATGGAGACCGGGAGATGAAAACCGTCACACGTCTCTGGAAGGGCGAGCTGGCGCTGGCCGACGCGTTCTGGAACTGGGCGGTGTTCGGCGGGCTGATCGTCAATCTTTCGTCGAGCGCGGCATTCCTGTTCCTGATCATGGCCGACCGGCCGGTGGCGGCGGCGATCGCGGGCTACGCTTTTTCGGTGCCCTACAACATCGCCGTCGCGGTCGGCGTGTGGCGGTCGGCCGCGCGCTATGACGGCGAGCGCCGCTGGGCAGATCTCGCGCGCATCGTCACGGTCGCCGGGATGATCCTGCTCAGTGTGACCTGACGTAAACGGCGCCTTACCCGTCGACCGCCGCCGTCACGATTAGCTCCACCAGGTCGTCCTCTTCCAGGGCGGCGCCGACGCAGGCGCGGAGCGGCAGGGCGTCGCGGTCGACCCATTCGTCCCATGCCCGGTTGAATTCCGGTTTCAGCTTTATGTCCGGGATATAGATCATGACCATCAGGATGCGGCTTTTATCGGTGCCGGCCTCGGCAAGCTGGAGATCGAGATTCGCAAACGCGCCGCGCGCCTGTTCGTAGAGCGAGGCGGATTTTTCCGTTGCGGTCGCGACCGTGGTCGCCACCCCGTTATGGATGACGGCGCGGCTGCGGGTCGGCGAATAGCGCGACGGGCCGATGCGGTGGATGGGCAGCATGGAAAGACCTTCGGTGTGGGTTGGTGTGCGGCACCCACTATATGCCCGGCACTCCGCCCGGCGCCAGATTGCGGCCCGGCCTGCCTGCCCGCGCCGAAACCCTACACTTGCCCTTGAAACCGTCACGCAACCAGGGAGACGAAGAATGGCGAAACTGCGACACCTCGCGCTGAGCGTGAAGGATCTGGAAGAAAGCGCCAAATTCTACGAAAGCGCCTTCGGCATGAAGCGGGTGCGCCAATCGAAGGTCGCGATCATGCTGTCGGACGGCGTGGTCTCGCTCGCCCTGCTCCACCTCCGCTCGAACGACAACGCGCCGGACGAGCGCGGCCCGGATTACGTCGGCCTGCACCATATGGGATTTCTGGTCGACGACGTGCCCGGGGCGAGCGAAGCGGTCGAAGCCGCCGGCGGCACTTATCACGGCCAGATCGTCAATGTCGGCGCCGGCCCGGAATCGGAACGCAAATACCGCGACCCCAACGGCGTCGTGATCGACGTGACGTCGAAGGCGCATGCGGATTCGTCGTGGCGCGTGCCGACCGATACGTAAGGGCGGCTTAACCGGGCGTTTCCTGGCCCGGCACGTCCTACGCCGGCACGGGCACGCGGTGCATCTTCATCGCCATCGCGACCGCCGAATAGTAGCCGAGCAGCGCCAGCACCTCGGCGAGCCCGTCGCGGCCGAGCAGCTCCGCCGCCCGGTCGTATACCTCGTCCGGGCCGCCGCCCGGCGCCATCGCGATCCGGCACAGATCGTACACCGCCTTCTCGCGCGCATCGGGCAGGTCGGGCACCTCGCCGGCCTTGATGGCATCCATCGCCGCCTGCGGATAGCCCAGCGCCAGGCACGTCTTCACGTGCGCGGCCTGCACGTAGGCACCCTGCCAGTGCGTCGCGATGATAACGATGGTGAGCTCGACCTCGCGCTCGGTGAGCGCGCCTTTCTTGTTGAGAAAGGTGCCGATGGTCTCCATCGCCGCGGCGAGCTCGGGCGAATGGATCCAGATTTTATAAGGCGTCAGCAGCCGCCCGCGCCCGGCGACCAGATCGTCGAAAACCTTCTTCTGTGCGGGGGTCAGCCTGTCCTCGGGGATTTCGAGAATGCGAACGGGTTCGTCGGCCATGATGTCGTCTCCGTGATGCGGCAGGCGAGGGTATGCGGGCCGAATTCGCGCGTCAAACGCACGCGGGGTGCGCGTGCCTGCCGGCCGCGCCGTCCGGTCACCCGGCCCTTCACGGATACGCCGCCGGGCTGATACACTTCGCGGCAGGAGCAACCGTTTATCGTTTACAGGGCGCGCCATGGGTGAAATCGGGGCCGTCATCGGCATCATTACCGGGCTTATCTCGATCTTTACGTTCGTGACCGGGGCAAGCTCGCTGCAATTGCTGCGCGCCGAATCCCGCGCTGCCGAAGGCAATGCGCAACAGCCGCGCCCGCGCCCGCGCGTCTATATCCGGTCGAGACTATTTGTGTGGCTGACCTTCGCGGTGTTTGTCGCCTCGCTTGCCGCCACCCTGGCGATGGGCCTGTCGGGCGGCGATGTCGAAGGCGCCGTGTTCGTGCTGCTGCTGCTCGGCGGCGTCGGTGTCGCCGCCTTCGTGCTGCGCTTCCGGCACGCGATTTCGCCGCTGGCCTTCGGCGTCGCGAGCACGCTGGTTCTGGGCGGGGTCGGCTTTGCCCTCGGCTCGGTATCCCGCGGCGAGGAGGCGGTGGACGCGGTCGCCGGGGTCGTCATCGGTCTGTGCATCACCGGGATCGCATGGCTGTTCCGGCCGGATGACGGGCCGGATGACGGGGCGCGCGGGGAGGTTGCACCTGCCGTCCCCGAAGTTGCGCCCAAGGCAGCATCCGCTGCCGCACCGGCGACCCGTGCGTCCCGCGCACCGGCGGCAGTCGATAGCGAACGGGAGAATGCGCGGGAGCGGGAGGTCCTCGGGCTCGCCGCCGGGCAGGCAGGCGAAGTCACGATCGCGAGCGTCGCGCTGCACACGCAAATTCCGCTCGACGACGCCCGCACTCTGCTCGACAGCCTGCATGAAAGAGGGTTCTGCGAACGGGCCCGCACCGAGCAGGGCGCCACCGTCTACCGGTTTCCCGACCTGGCATGACGCGCCGCCGGAACCGGCGGCGGCGCTTCCCTCGTTGCCTTTCGATGCCAGCCTCTGTAGTCAGTGCGGTTCAGGTTTATACCCATCTGGGAAACAAATATTCATTGGTTCCGCCTTGACGACGCAAACGAAAACATATTGGGACGACATCGAGCCGGGCGGTATCCTCGAGACCGGTTCGGTGACATTGAATGCGGCGGACATCCGGATTTTCGCGGAAAAATTCGACCCGCAGCCCTATCACCTCGACCGCGAGGCCGGAAAGGAATCCCTTTTCGGCGGATTGTGCGCGAGCGGCTGGCACGTGTCGGCGGTCATGATGAAGCTGGTCAGCGATCAGCTGGCCAAGGAACGGATTCCGCTGGTCGGGAGCGGCAACGTCTCGTGGCTGGAATGGTACAGACCGGCCTTTGATGGCGACAGTCTGTCGGCCCGTGTGACCGTCATCGCCAAATCCCTTCCCGAAAACGAGACGGATCACGGCCTTATCGAATGCGACATCGCAATCCGCAATCAGGATGAAAAGAAAGTCATGGCGCTGTCGACCAGCATGATGATCGAGAACAGAAAGTCGCGAGCATGACCAGGACGTCGTTTTTACGGTCGCGCTGGTTCGAAGATATCCCGGTCGGCGAATTTCACGTCTTCGGCAGCCACACATTCAGCGAACAGGAAATGATCGAGTTCGGCGAATTGTATGCGCCGCAGGTTTATCACACCGATCCGGAAGCGGCGCTCGACACGCGCTATCGCGGCCTGATCGCGTCGAAGTGGCATGTCTGTGCGATCTGGATGCGCCTGATGGTGAACTACATGGAAAATTATGCGCGGGGCGTCGAGGACGGAAGGCGCAACGGCGCCGGTATGAGAATCGAGGATCTCGAGCTGCTGGTCCCGGTCAAGGCGGGACACACGCTGACGTTCTCCCACGAAATCGTCGGGAAGCCCGACAGGGTGATCCGCGACAGGTGGGGCATTATCCGCAGCCGGAACGAGGCCTTCAACCACCGCGGCGACCTGGCGCTGCGCTTTACGATCGATATCCTGGCGGAGCGCGCGCCGAAATAGTCTCGGGGCGCATCCGCGGCCCGGCGGCCGCCACCTCTCCGTGCGCGCGCCGTTCCCCTTGACCGCGCCGCCGGTCCCGGCGAAACCTTGGGCCATGGCTATCGACGACACCCCGGCGGAGATTTCCGCCGACACCATCTTCGCGCTGGCGAGTGCGCCGGGCCGGGCCGGGATTGCCGTGATCCGGGTATCGGGGCCGGCGGCGGCGGCGGTGCTGTGCGCGATCTGCGGCCGCGGTGACGTGCCCGAGCCGCGTCGCGCCATACGGTGCCGTATGGTCGATCCCGCGAGCAATGAAACGCTCGATGACGGGCTGGTGCTGTGGTTTCCCGGCCCGGGAAGTTTTACCGGCGAGGACGTTGCCGAGTTCCATATCCATGGCGGCCGCGCGACGGTCGAGGCGGTCACGTCGGTGATTTCGCGGTTGAGCAAAACCGCATCCCCTATACGGCTTGCCGATCCCGGCGAGTTTTCCAAGCGCGCGTTCCTGGCGGGCAAGATCGATCTGACCGGTGCCGAGGCGATCGCCGATCTGGTCGATGCCGAGACCGACGCCCAGCGCCGCCAGGCCCTGGCGCAGCTCGACGGCGGGCTGACCGCGCGGCTCGAGGGCTGGCGCGCTGACCTGATCGATATTCTCGCCCATGCCGAAGCATGGATCGATTTTCCCGACGAGGATCTGCCCGACGATGTCGAGCGCGCTGCCAGGGCGCGGATTTCCGGGCTTGGCCGCGAGATGCGGGCGTTTCTCGACGATAACCGGCGCGGCGAGCGGCTGCGCGACGGGCTGCAGATCGTGCTGCTCGGGGCGCCCAACGCCGGCAAGTCGTCGCTGCTCAACGCGCTGGCGGCGCGCGATGCCGCCATCGTGTCCGAGACCGCCGGCACCACCCGCGACGTGATCGAGGTGCATCTCGATCTCGGCGGCTGGCCGGTGACCCTGGCCGACACGGCGGGGCTGCGCGATGCCGCCGACGGCGCCGGCGTCATCGAACAGGAAGGAGTGCGCCGCGCGCTTGCCCGGGCGGAAGCCGCCGATCTGCGGCTGGTGGTGTTCGACGCGACGGTACCGCCCGATGCCGCGAGCCTGGCCTTGGTGGCCGGCCCGCCCGGGCAGGGCATGACGGTTCCGCTGTGGAACAAGACCGATCTGGCGGCGGGCCTGGCCGCGGAGATCGCCGGACGGGCGGCCCTGGCGGTGTCGGCGAAAACCGGCGACGGGCTTGCCGTGCTGCTCGACCGGCTCGAACAGGCCGCCGCCGGCCTGATGCGCCGGGGCGACGGTGCGCCGCTTACCCGTCTGCGGCACCGTTTGGCGCTGACCGATGCGGCGGACGCGCTTGGAAGGGCGGAATTCGGGGCCGCAAACGGCGGCGAAAGCGAGCTGGTGGCCGAGGACCTGCGTCTTGCGGCCCGGGCGCTGGGCCGGGTGACCGGGCGGGTCGATGTCGAGGATTTGCTTGATGTGATCTTTAAAGATTTCTGCATAGGTAAATAAACCAACAAGTTACACTGCGACCTGTTCGCATTCTAAAAATGTTTCACGTGAAACAATCCGCCTGCGCAACGTCATTGCCGCTTTACGGACCCGGTGCCCGACCCTATATTCCGCGCCATGTCGGACCCTTGGAATTCAGACGATGTGGCCGGTGATGTGATCGGCCCGGCCTACGACGTGACCGCCACGGCTTACGACGTGATCGTCGTGGGCGGCGGCCATGCAGGCTGTGAAGCCGCTGCGGCATCTGCCCGTCTCGGCGCCCGCACCCTGCTGGTCACCCACAAGACCGGGACTATCGGCGAGATGTCGTGCAACCCCGCGATCGGCGGGCTCGGCAAGGGCCATCTCGTGCGCGAGATCGATGCCCTCGACGGCGTCATGGGCCGGGTGATCGACCGCGCCGGCATCCAGTTCCGTATTCTCAACCGCCGCAAGGGCCCGGCCGTGCAGGGCCCGCGCGCCCAGGCCGACCGCAAGCTATACCGTCTCGCGATGCAGGACGTGCTGGCCCATCAGGCGAATCTCGATATCCGCGCCGGCGGGGTCGGGGATCTGGTGATCGAGGGCAGCCATGACGGCAGCGGCGACGGGCGCCGGGTGGCCGGGGTGGTGCTCGCCGATGGCGAGGTGGTGCGCGGCGGCCGCGTTGTACTGACCACCGGCACGTTTCTCAACGGGCTCATCCATATCGGCGAGCAGAAAATCCCGGCGGGTCGGGTCGGCGAAGCGCCGTCTCTCGGCCTGTCCGAAACCCTGGCGGACTGCGGCTTCGCCCTCGGCCGGCTCAAGACCGGCACGCCGCCGCGGCTTGACGGCAAGACCATCGACTGGTCGGCGCTCGAGGTCCAGCCCGGCGACGATCCGCCGGTGCCGTTCTCGACCCTGACCGAGCGTATCACGACCCCGCAGATCGCCTGCCATATCACCTATACCGGCCCGGCGGCGCATGACATCATCACTGCCAATATCCACCGCGCGCCCATGTATTCCGGGCAGATCGAAGGCACCGGGCCGCGCTATTGCCCGTCGATCGAGGACAAGGTGGTGCGGTTCGCCGACAAATCCCGCCACCAGATATTCCTCGAACCCGAAGGGCTCGATGACGATACGGTCTATCCCAACGGCATTTCGACATCGCTGCCGGAAGACGTGCAGCTGGCCTTTCTGGCGCAGATTGCGGGGCTCGAACGCGCCCGCGTGATCCGCCCGGGCTATGCCATCGAATACGATTACGTCGATCCCCGCGAATTGCGCGCGACCCTGGAAACCCGCCGGGTGGCGGGGCTGTATCTCGCCGGCCAGATCAACGGCACCACCGGCTACGAAGAAGCCGCCGCCCAGGGGCTGATGGCCGGACTCAACGCCGCCACAGCGGCCGGCGGCAGCGACGTGCCGTTCACCCTCGACCGGGCCGACGCCTATATCGGCGTGATGATCGACGATCTGATCACCCGCGGCACGGCGGAACCGTACCGGATGTTCACGTCGCGCGCCGAATACCGCCTGATCCTGCGCGCCGACAATGCCGACCAGCGCCTGACCGCCGCCGGAATCGCGCTCGGCTGTGTCGGGCCTGAGCGGGCGCAGGCATTCGCGGCGAAGATGGCGGCGATCGAGCACGCCCGCGAAACACTGACCCGCCTGACCGCGAAACCGCAGGACCTGGCGGCGCACGATATCAAGGTGTCGCAGGACGGGGTGCCGCGCACGGCGCTGAAACTCCTGGCGCATACCGGCGCGGGGCCCGATGCGGGCAGGGAGGCCGTGACGCGGATCTGGCCGGAAGCCGCGGCGATCGATCCCGCCATTCTGCAGCAGGTCGCCCACGATTCCCTTTACGCCGGCTATCTCGACCGCCAGCAGGCGGATATCGCCGCGTTCCGCAAGGACGAAGCGCTGGCGCTGCCCGACGGGCTCGATTACGGCGCCATTGGCGGGCTGTCCAACGAGATGCGCGAAAAGCTCGGCACCGCCCGCCCCGAGACCCTGGGCGCGGCGAGCCGCATCCCCGGCGTCACCCCGGCAGCGCTG
This sequence comes from Pseudomonadota bacterium, assembly GCA_027619655.1. Lineage (GTDB taxonomy): Bacteria > Pseudomonadota > Alphaproteobacteria > UBA8366 > MarineAlpha4-Bin1. Next base: position 1,878 of record JAQCHR010000005.1, on the reverse strand, counting down.
ACGGCCCTGTTGCGCCACGTCCGGCGTGCACCCGGCAAAGCCGCCTGAAATCCACCGGAACGATCGGGTATTTATGACCGCTGAAATCCCCTTAAGCGCTGAAAAGTTTGAGGAAATCGCGATTGTTTCACGTGAAACAATGGACCGTCTGCGGGCCTATGCCGACCATCTGGCCGAGTGGCAGCAGACCCTGAACCTGGTGTCGCGCAATTCTCTGGAGCACGTGTGGGAGCGCCACATGCTGGATTCGATCCAGCTGATCCGCCATCTGCCCGAGGGCGCGACCGCGATCACCGATATCGGCAGCGGCGCGGGATTCCCCGGGCTGGTGCTCGCCATTGCCACCGGCCTGCCGACACGGCTGATCGAATCCCATGTCCGCAAAAGCGCCTTCCTGCGCGAGACGGCGGCGCTGACCGGCGCCCCGGCCGAGGTGCTGAACCTGCGGGTCGAGGATGTCGCCAAGGCGCAGCGCGCAGAGAAATCCGGGAAATCCGGCGAATCGGTTGCGGCGGACGGGAATATTCTCACCGCGCGGGCGGTCGCGCCGCTGAGCAAGCTGTGCGAAATGGCGGATTCGCTGGGCGCCCAGACCTGCCTGTTCATGAAGGGTGGGCGCTGGCGCGAGGAATTGACCGAGGCCGAGAAACGCTGGAGAATAAAGCTTCAGACGTTTGAAAGCCTGACCAGCCCGGAGAGCCGCATCCTGCGGATCACGGGACTGAAGAAGCGCTAGCGGCGACCGGGCCTGCCCGATAACGGCAGCCCCTGTCCAGCGGCGCGACGACCCCTTTCGGCAACAACCGGTCCTGACCCTATGCCTGACTCGATAACCGATACCCCGACCGTTACAACGGCAGATCTTCCCGATACAGCGCCCGAGGCGGAAGCGCCGGTCCCGGGCCGCGGCCGCATCATCGCGGTGGCCAACCAGAAGGGCGGGGTCGGCAAGACCACCACGGCGATCAACCTGGCAACGGCACTGGCCGCGGTCGGCCGCCGCGTGCTGGTGGTCGATCTCGATCCGCAGGGCAACGCGTCGACCGGGCTCGGCATCGAGAGCGCGCGGCGCACGCGCGGCACCTACGATCTGCTGCTCGGCGAGATCACGCTCGACCAAGCGCTGGTCGACACCGCCGTGCCGGGCCTCGCGGTCATCCCGTCGACCATGGACCTGTCGGCGGCGGAGCTCGAACTGGTGGATATGGAGCGCCGCCAGGACCTGCTGCGCGACGCGATCCGCCGCGCCACCAACCGGTTCGACTACGTGCTGATCGACTGCCCGCCGGCGCTCGGCCTGCTGACCCTCAACGGCCTGGTCGCCGCCGATACCGTGCTGGTGCCGTTGCAATGCGAATTCCTCGCCCTCGAAGGGCTGAGCCAGCTGGTGCGCACCATCGACCGCGTGACATCGACATTCAACCCGCAGTTGAAGCTGGAAGGCATCGTGCTGACCATGTACGATTCGCGAAACAAGCTGTCCTCGCTGGTGTCGGACGACGTGCGCAGCTATTTCGGCGACAAGGTATACGATACCGTTATTCCCCGTAACGTGCGGGTTTCCGAGGCGCCATCCCACGGCAAGCCGGTGCTGCTCTACGATCTTGCCTGCACCGGCTCGCAGGCCTATATCCAGCTGGCGCGGGAAATCCTGCAGGCCGACGCGCAAAAAAGAGAAATGCCTAATACAACCGAAACGGGCGGACTGACCCCGGACAGCTTGCGCCCGGCGGGCGCCACCGCCGCTCAATCCGCCGCCCATAAGGATACGTCCATGGAAGGTCCGACAGGAGAGACAGGAGACGCGTCATGAGCGACGAAAAACCCCGCCCGCGCCAGCTGGGCCGCGGCCTCGAAGCGCTATTCGGCGAAGACCGC
>JAQCHR010000376.1 GCA_027619655.1 Pseudomonadota bacterium | reverse complement strand
AACCACCCTCATCAGATGCTGCTCAGTTGGGATTGAAATTAAACCGGACAGCAGTGGGTCAAGCCCGAGTATGACAACTTTTTATTTTCATCAGAATACCTTTTCCCCGTCGTGCTCGGGCCTGACCCGAGCATCCATGCCGGAACGCATGTCGCTTAATTCGCGTCGCATGCGTTATCCTCTCCCTCACAACCAACCGGGAGGGAAGCATCATGGGCAGGCTAGACGGCAAGGTCGCGCTGATCAGCGGCGGGGCGCGCGGACAGGGCGCGGCGGAAGTGCAGCGGTTTACCGAAGAAGGCGCGAAGGTCGTGTTCGGCGACATCGCGGATGCCGACGGCGCGGCCATCGCCGCGGAAATGAAGGCCAAGGGCCGGGATGCGGAATACATCCACCTGGACGTCACCAGCGAGGCGGACTGGCAGGCCGCCATCAAGCTGGCGCTCGACCGCTTCGGCAAGCTGGACATCCTGATCAACAACGCCGCCATCGTGATTCCGCGCGTAGCCATCGAGGACCGCACGGTCGAGGAATGGGACCGGGTCATCAACGTCAATGTGAAGGGCGTGTTCCTGGGCACGAAATACGCCATCCCCGCGATGCGCGCGGCCGGCGGCGGCTCCATCGTCAATATTTCCTCGGTCGCCGGGCTGGGCCAGTCCAGCCACCAGGAGCCCGCCTATGCGACCAGCAAGGGCGCGATCCGAATCTTCTCCAAGGTCACGGCAACGCAGCACGCAGTGGACAACATCCGCTGCAATTCGGTGCACCCCGGGCCGGTGGATACGGAAATGTTCCGCGCCGCCTTCCCCGACCCGGCGGCGCTCAACGCGCGCCTTGCCCGCGTACCGATGAAGCGTGCCGGGACCATCGAGGAAATCGTCAACGGCGTGCTGTTCCTGGCGTCGGACGAAGCGGCTTATATCACAGGCACTGAACTGGTGATCGACGGCGGCGCGATGAGCATGTGACGCCGCCAGTGCGTCACAGCCCGAAGCCTACCTTCAGCACCAGCCCGGCGAGGGAACAGAGACACAGCGTCCGGATGATCCCCACGTTGAAGCGGAACAGGGACACCGTCGCCATGACGGCGATTCCGAGTGCCAGGAAATCGATGCTGTCCGGCACCGGAAGGTCGATTGTCGCCAGGCCCCAGTCCATCGTCGCCATCCGGAGGAAGACGACGCGCAGTCCGAACCACAGGGCAAGGTTTGCGATGACGCCGACGACGGCCGCCGTTATCGCCGCCAGCGCGCCGGACAGGGCGGCGTTGTCCTGCAGCTTTTCAATGGCCGGCGCCCCCAGGAAGACGAAGGCGAAGCAGGGCGCGAAGGTCACCCAGAGCGTCAGCCCCGAGGCCAATACGCCGCCCCACAATCCGTTCAGGCCACTTTGCGCACCGGCGCCGGCAAGGAAGCCGACGAACTGCAGCACCAGGATCAGCGGCCCCGGCGTGGTTTCCGCCAGGCCAAGCCCGGTCAGCATCTCTGCCGGTGACAGCCAGGCATAGCCTTCCACGGCTTCCTGGGCGACATAGGCCAGTACCGCATAGGCGCCGCCGAAGGTCACCACCGCCATCTTGGAAAAGAACCAGGCGATATCGGCGAAAACGCCGGATCCGGGCAGCAGCAGGGCGACGGGGATGAGCCAGGCGGCCAGCGAGAAAAGCCCCGCCCGCCGCGCGCCTGAGGCGAGCCGCCGCGTATAGCCGGGATCGGCGGCGATGGCCGCATCCAGCAGGGCGGGCGGCCCGTCCTTTGCCGCGCCATGCGACCCGCCGGCAAAGTATTTCGGCAAGATCGCGCCGATAAGCGCCGCGCCGAGCACCACGGCGGGAAACGGCAGGTCGAACACGAACAGCGCCGCAAAGGCCGCCGCCGCCATGATCCAGGGCACCGTGCCGCGCAGCGCGCGGCGGGCGACCCGGAACAGCGCCTGGAACACGATCACCAGCACCGCGCATTTCAGCCCGAAGAACAGCGCGCCGATGGCCGGCACGTCGCCCAGCGTGACGAAGATGATGGAAAGCGCGAGCATCACGATGGCGCCCGGGATGATGAACAGCAGCCCGGCGATGAAACCACCCACCGGCCCGTGCAGCAGCCAGCCCAGATAGGTCGCCAGTTGCTGCGCTTCCGGCCCAGGCAGCAACGAACAGAAATTCAGTGCATGCAGGAAGCGCCGGTCGCCGATCCATTTGCGCTCATCCACGACCTCGCGGTGCAGCAGCGCGATCTGCCCGGCCGGCCCGCCGAAGGACAGGCAGCCGATTCGCAGCCATACCCGCGTCGCTTCGCCAAGGGTGGGGAAGCCATCCGGTGCGGCCGGTGTTTCGGATGTCACTACTGACTCGGTCATTTTACACCTGCCATGGCTTTGGGTTGCGGCCAGTCATGGGTTTCGCCGGTCGCGTCCCGGCACCAGCGGTACAAGGCATCGTATAATGGCAGGCTGGCGGCAAGCTGTTCCAGATCGTCCGGCCAGGCCCGCGACAGGCCCAGCGACACGGCCAGCAGCCCGGCGGATTCCGGCGCAAGGTCGTGCCGGTCGGTGTCGGCGCCGCGGATAATCGTCGCGAGATGCGCAAGCGGCCCCGTGTTCAGGCCGAATTCGTCCAGCATCGTATCGAAGGTGCAGCAATCGCCCCGGTGGCTCCAGAAGGCGCCGTCGATATCGAACGGCGCCGCGCCGAACCGTTCGCCGACGGCGGTCACTTCCGACGGCGCGACATAGAGGAACACCGCGTCCGGATCGATGAACCGTTTGATCAGCCACGGACAGGCGATGCGGTCGATCTTGGGCCGCCCCCGCGTGACCCAGACAGTGCGCCCCCTGGCGTCGCGGTTCGGCAGGCTGTCCAGATGAATGACCGGCTGCCCGGCATCCGTCCAGGCCTCGTAGCCGCCTTCCAGCGATTCGGCGGCGACCCCTTCATGGCGCAGCATCGCGGCGGCGCCCTGGCTCAGTTTCAGGCCCCGCTGGCAGACGATCACCAGTTTCCGCCCGGCAAAGCCGGATGCCCATTCGGCCACGTCGCGATGGCTCCGGCGGCACGATCCGGGAATCAGGCGGGGATCAAGGTCGAAATCCTCATCGATGCGGACATCGACAATCCCCGGTCCGTCCGGGAGGCCGACCAAGCGGGACAGTTGTTGTACGGAGATTTCAGTCGGTGACGTCATGGCACGTCCTTTCCTTGGTGGAATTACAGGACGCGACTCTTGGGCTGACGCCTCACGGGGCGATCGCGAGCCCCATGCAGAAAGAGATATTACCGACCGGGCCGGAAGTCAATTTACGAATCACGCTGCCGGTCACCCCTTACCGTGACGCCGCGCCTCGGCGCGGACCAGGGCGACGAAGCGCTGCGCGGCAGCGGAATGGTCGGTGGTGCGGCAGGCCAGCCGGATCGGTGCAACCAGCCGGGGCATATCGGCCAGCGGGCGGTAGGCGATGCCACCCAGCCGCATGCCGCACAGCGATTCCGGCACGATGGTCACACCAAGCCCGGCGGCAACGAGGTTGAGGGTGGCGACGATGCGCGGTGCTTCCTGTTCCATCCGCGGCATGAACCCCGCCGCGTGACACGCGCCGACGATGGCGTCATACAGGCCCGGACCCGATGACCGGCGGTACAGCACGAAGGGTTCGCTCGCGAGGGCGGCCAGCGTCAGCGGCGCGTCATCGCCATTCGCCACGAGGGGATGATCGCCCGGCAGCGCCACGAACATCCGCTCTTCAAACAGTTCATGGACGGCGACGCCCTCACCATCGGGAACCGGCGAGCGGATGAAACAGGCGTCGAGACGTTCCGTTCGCAGCGCATCGACCAGGTCGCCGGTGCCGCTTTCCTCCAGCGCCAGCGACACCAGAGGATGGCGTTCCCGGAACAGCCGGATCGCATGCTGCACGAAGGGATGGAACGGGGCAGAGCTGGTGAAACCGATGACGACCCGCCCCTGTTCGCCGCGCGCGGTGCGTTTCGCCCGGGCCAGCGCCCGTTCGACCTGCGCCAGAAT
>JAQCHR010000375.1 GCA_027619655.1 Pseudomonadota bacterium | reverse complement strand
GCAGAACATGTCGAACAACGCCGCCGTCACCGCCGATGGCGGCGAAATCGGCCGGGCCCAGGCGCTGCAGGCAAGGGCCTGCGGCGTGCTCCCCAGTGTCGACATGAACCCGGTATTGCTGAAACCGCAGGCGGAGGCTGAGGCGCAGGTCGTGCTCTGCGGCAGGGTCTTCGGCACCGCCGGTGCGCGCGACTATCACAAGCTGAAACCGCAATTGCTGCCGCGCGTGCTGGAGAGTTTCCACCGGCTTGCCCGCCAGGCCGACCTGGTGCTGGTCGAAGGCGCCGGCAGCCCGGCGGAGGTCAACCTGCGCACCGGCGACATCGCCAATATGGGCTTCGCCGAAGCCGCCAGCGTACCTGTGGTGCTGGTCGCCGACATCAACCGGGGCGGCGTGATCGCCAGCCTGGTCGGCACCCATGCGCTGCTGACCGATGCCGAGCGCGGGTTGCTGCGGGGCTATATCGTCAACAAGTTCCGCGGCGACCAGCGGCTGTTCGACCCGGCGCTGGACATCATCCGGGACCGCACGGCAATGCCCTGTTTCGGCGTGGTGCCCTGGTTTGAGGCCGCGCGGCTGCTGCCCGCGGAGGACGCCATGGCGCTGGAACGCCCGGCAGCCGCTTCGGCAACGGGCGCGATCCGGATAGCCGTGCCGCGGCTGGGCCGGATCGCCAATTTCGACGATCTGGACCCGCTGGGCGCGGAACCGGGTGTCGCCGTGACCATCGTGCAGCCGGGCGACCCGATACCCGGCGACGCGGATATCGTGCTGCTGCCCGGATCGAAGGCCGTGCGCGCAGACCTCGCGTTGCTTCGTTCGGAAGGCTGGGATATCGATATTCGCGCCCATGTCCGGCGCGGCGGCATGGTGGTCGGCTTGTGCGGTGGCTACCAGATGCTGGGCAACAGTGTCGCCGATCCGGACGGAATCGAGGGACCGCCAGGAACCAGCGACGGTCTCGGCCTGCTTGACGTGGAAACGGTGCTGACCAGCGACAAGACACTGACCGAGGCGCAGGGCATCGAGGCGGGCACCGGCTCGACGGTGCAGGGGTACGAGATGCATATGGGCCGCACAACCGGGCCGGGGCGGGCCCGCCCGATGCTCGACTTCGGTGGCCGGGCGGATGGCGCGGTCTCGCCGGACGGCCGGGTCATGGGCTGCTACCTGCACGGGCTGTTCGCGGCGGATGCGTTCCGCACGGCCTTCCTGTCGCGGATCCGGTCCGGCCATATTGCGGGGGCCGCCTATGAGTCGCAGGTGGAGGCCATCCTTGACAGGCTGGCGGCGCATCTGGAAGCGCATGTCGATATCGACCGGCTGCTGGCGATCAGTGCAGCCGCATCGACGCCAGGGTGACGTAAAACAGCAGATGCAGCACCCCGGTAATCCCGTAGAGCAGCAGGGCGCGATCGATATCGCGCACTGTGGCGCGGGGATTGCCGTCGCCCAGCCATGCGGATTTCACGACGCCGCCCAGATAGCGGCGCGGCCCACCGAGCGACAGGCGCAGCGCGCCCGCCACCGCGGCTTCGGGCCAGCCGGCATTGGGCGAATCATGCTTGCCCGCGTCACGCCACATGATGCGCAGGGCGCGCAGGGGATTGGCGGTGGGCGTCACGATGGCGGCAATCACGAACAGCAGCCCGGAAAACCGCGCCGGAATCAGGTTCACCACGTCGTCCAGCCGCGCCGCCGCCATGCCGAAATCACGATACTGTTCGGACTTGTAGCCGATCATGCTGTCCATCGTGTTGATCGCCTTGTAGGCGAACAGCCCGGGCAGGCCGAGGATCACATACCAGAAGGCGGGCGCGACGACGCCATCGGCGAAGTTTTCCGACAGTGATTCGATGGCGCCGCGCGCCACGCCGTGTTCATCCAGCCGGTCGGTCTTGCGGCCAACGATATGGGCGACGGCGGCGCGGCCTGCCGGCAACCCGTCGCGGCGCAGGGCAATGGCGACGGCCCTTGCATGGCCATAGAGGCTGCGCTGCGCGATCAGCACGGTAACGAAGAAGAGCTCGATCCCCCAGCCATAGGGGATGCGCCGCCCGGCCTCGCCCAGCGCCCAGCCCAACAACGCCGCCAGCCCGGCAACGATGAATGTGACGATCATGCCCCGGATCAGGCGGTTCGCGGCGCTGCGGCCGCGGCGGTTCAGCTTTGCGTCCAGGAATCCGGTCAGCCGCCCGGCCAGGACGACAGGATGCGGCAAAATGCGGAACAGCCAGCGCATATCGCCGACAATCGCATCCAGAATCAGGGCGAAGGTCAGGACGACCAGCGGGTCCGCCGCGCGGGCGATGGCTTCGGGCATCGAAATCATGCGGCGATCATAGCGAGAATTGGCCTGACCCGCACGGGCTGGACTGTTAACATGCGGTCCGATTTTCGTTTTTGGTATGAGAGGAAATTAAATGGCCGAACAGACCGGCGTCATCGTATGCGGCCATGGCAGCCGCGACGAGGCCGCGGTGCGCGAATTTCAGTCGGTCGCCGACGGATTGCGCAGCCGCCTGCCCGAATACGATATCGATTACGGGTTCCTGGAATTCGCCACGCCGATTATCCGCACCGGGCTGGATGCGCTGCGCGCGCGCGGCAACAAACGGATTCTGGCGGTGCCGGGCATGCTGTTCGCCGCCGGCCACGCCAAGAACGATATTCCTTCGGTGTTGAACACCTATCAGGCGCAGCATGACGATGTCGAAATCCTCTACGGCCGGGAACTGGGCATCGACCCGAAGATGATCAACGCCGCCGGGTCGCGGATCCGCGAGGCGCTGGACGCCGCACGCGGCGACGTGCCGAAGGAAGAAACCCTGCTGGTCGTGATCGGCCGCGGCGCATCGGACCCGGATGCCAATTCAAACGTCGCCAAGATCACCAGGATGCTTTGGGAGGGCCTCGGCCTCGGCTGGGCGGAAACAGCCTATTCCGGCGTCACCTTCCCGCTGGTCGAACCGGGGCTGGAACAGGCCACGCGGCTCGGTTTCAAGCGCATCGTCGTGTTCCCGTATTTCCTGTTCACCGGCGTTCTGGTGAAACGCATTTACGATTACACCGACAAGGTGGCGGCGCGGCACCCGGAAATCCAGTTCATCAAGGCAGGGTACCTGAACGATCACGCCCTGGTGCTCGACACCTTTGCGGAGCGGGCGCGGGATATCCTGGGCGGCGTGAACGCGATGAATTGCCAGATGTGCAAATACCGCGACCAGGTGCTGGGGTTCGAGGATCAGGTCGGGCTGGCGCAGGAAAGCCACCACCACCATGTCGAAGGCATCAACGGGGCCGGTCATTCACACGATCATGGCCATGACCATTACCACAAACATGACCACGGCCACAGCCACGGGCACACACACAGCCACCACCATCCCTACCCCCATGCCGACCACCCGATGGGGCCGCGCAGCATGGAAAAGGATTCGGGCCCGGTCGAGTGACGATGGCGCTGTTCGATGCGTATCTCATGGTCGACTGGAGCGCTGCCGCCAAACCGGCGACGGGCAGGGACTCGATCTGGTGGGCGCTGTTGCAGCGCCAGGACGGCGAGATCCGGCTGACAAGGCGCGAAAACCCGGCGACCCGCGCGGCCGCCACGGCCGCGATCGCCGATACGCTGGAGTCGCTCGCGGTGGCGGGGCAACGGGTTCTTGTCGGCTTCGACTTTCCCTTCGGCTATCCGGCCGGTACCGCCGAACGGTTGGGGATGCCCGGGCTGCCCTGGCGGCATATGTGGCAGGAACTGGCGGACCTGCTGGACGATACGCCGGCCAACGCCAATAACCGCATCGACGTGGCGGAAGGGCTGAACGCCCGGATCAGTGGCGAGGCGTTTCCCTTCTGGGGCAATGTCCGCGAGGAAAGCCGGCCCTGCCTGCGGCGGCGCGGGCGGCGGCCGCATCGCGCTGGCGATCTGGGGGAATGGCGGCTCTGCGACCGGCTGGCGAAAACCACCAGCTCCGTCTGGCAACTGGCGGGCGCGGGTTCGGTCGGCAGCCAGGTCCTG
>JAQCHR010000374.1 GCA_027619655.1 Pseudomonadota bacterium | reverse complement strand
CACCCCCCGGACCGGCGCGCCCTTTGGCCGAAGGGTGGAGAAATCATACCCGATGCCGCCGCCCTGCTGCATGGTCAGGGCGGCCTGTTTCAGGTGCTCGAAGATACCCGCGATATCGTCAGGAATCGCGCCCATGACGAAACAGTTGAACAGTGTCACCTGGCGCGCCGACCCCGCCCCCGCCAGAATCCTGCCCGCAGGTATAAAATGGAAGTCCGCCATGGCGCCATGGAAGCGCCCGGCCCATTCCTCTGGAGTTTTCTCGTTTGTTGCCAGCGCCTTGGCGACCCGCCAAAGCGTATCATCAATTGTTTTGTCCACAGGGCTGCCATCGACCGCCTTGAGCCGGTATTTCATATCCCATATCTGCTGGGCAATTGCGCTGACAGGGGTCATGTGATGCGCTCCCATCCGGTATTATACCGCACCCGATTCGGATATTCTCAGTATATAGTCTATTTTTTCAAATACTTAAGATGAATTGAACTGTATCCTGAAAGGCAAGACCGTCAACTGGGGATTAAACCTCAAGAACGGGCCATAACCTACTGCCGGCCTTTATAACAATCTGTTTCATATATGATTTTTTTCGAGCCCCGCCGCCCGAAAATTTCTCCACAATGTTATCCACAGGCCGCAAATCCTATTCGCCGGCTTGCGAATCCACCGTGGAACCGCGTGGCACGGGTTGTTCCAGCCGCAGTGTTGCCGGTTCAATCTGTGCTTCGATCTGCTTGAGGAACGCCCGGCGATCCAGTCCCGGCGGAATAGGCGGCAGAAACTCAACCGTTATCACGCCCGGCTTTTTGACAAAGGTCCGTCGGGGCCAGAAGGAGCCGGAATTCAGGGCGACCGGCACCACCGGATAACCCGCGCCGGTATACAGGGCCGCCGCACCCGGGAGATAGGGTTTGCTTTCCCCCGGCGCCGTTCGCGTCCCCTGTGGGAAAATCACGATAGACCGGCCCGAATCCAGCAGCGCCGTCGCATCGCCAACCAGTTTTTTCAATGCCTTCGCACCCGCGCTTCGGTCAATCCCGACCATGCCGATACGCCAGACATACCAGCCCCAGAGCGGAATCCGGTAAAGCTCGCGCTTCAGGACATAGGCGCAGTCGGGAATGATCAGGTTGTAGATCAGCACATCCCAGGCGGACTGGTGCTTTGACGCAAAGATTGCCGGACCTTCGGGAATGTTCCCGGTCCCGCGCAATTCATATCGAATACCCAGGATGCATCGGATAACGCCCATCATCATCCGGACCCACAGCCGGGCCAGCCCGGAAAACATTTTCCGCGGCAGCAGCATGAACGGCAGGCAAAGAACGGCGAATATCGCCGTAAGAACATAGAAAACGGCAGCAAAAAGGACGGACCGAATCATGTCACTTCATTCCGGGCGATAGGGGCGACGGGGCGGATCATCTCTCGCGCCCAGACCAGCAGGAACTTGTTGTATTCCCCGAACAGAAGCAGCGCCGTTCCCGGCCATCGCCACCAGTCATCAAGCCGGACATGGGCCGGAAAGACAGGGTATGGCAGAATTGTCACGCCCGCCATCGCCGAGCGAAACTCCAGCATGCTGCGCGGCATGTGGTAACTCGCCGTGACCAGCCGCAGGGACCGGAAATTTTCGCGCGCCATCCATTCGGCCGTTTCCCGCGCATTTCCCCTCGTGTCGCCGGCGGCATAGTCCAGCACGATACAGCAGTCCAGCGCTTCGGGAGAATGCCGGGAAATCCGCAGCAGTTCCGCGACATCGACGCCCCGATGCACGCCGGACACAAACAGCTTCTGCGCCAGGCCTTCCGCCAACAGCGCCAGGCCGGCCTCCAGCCTGAGGCTGCCGCCCGTCAATACGGCAACGCCATCGGTCTTCGGGCGCGCCATGGGCTTTGCGCGGGGTATCGATTGCATGAACACGAAGAAACCACCCAGCCAAAGCGCCACCGTACATACGGTGGCCAGGGCAATGAACCGGCGGCGTAGGATGCGGCGCGAAGGCATGATACCCTTCTAGAGCATCCGGCGGAGGGCGCGCAACACCGTGCGTTTCGCCGTTTGCCGCACAATAAGGGCGGCCGCCAGCGGCAGGCTGACCAGGATCGGCCAGTGCCACGGCTGAAACAAAAAGAACGGCAGCAGTTCCGAATCGAGGTTGGATGCGGCGAATGCAAGCCCCAGCAGGCTGATGAGTCCGGCGACCGACCCGGCAGCGCCGCCTTTCAGGCCCAACGCCAGAGCCTGCGACTGAAACTGCCCCGCGATGTATTCGTCATAGGCGCCGACAAGGTGCAGGATTTCAATAGCGTCGCTATGAACCGCGAGGCCGCTGCGGGTTGCAAAGACAACGACCGAAACGGTTGTTATGCCGATCAGCATCACCATCACGATGGCGATCAGTTCCATAACCCGCAAGAATGTAACCAGGCGGTCGCGCCATAACTGATGGTCGTCCAGCCCGGCGCCCGCGATTTCGGCTTCAACCCGGCTTTTCAGCGCTGCGACATCGGTTTCATCTTCGTTTATCCCCACATCGATAATGCGCGGCAGCGGCAGATCAGCGATCCCGGCGGTGGCGCCGAGCCAGGGCGCCAGTAATGCGGCGACTTTCTCCTGCGGCATCGGTTCGGCGGAAACGACTCCCGGTGTTTTCAGCGCTAGGCGAACCGCCTGTTCGACCTGTGCGTCCAGGTCCGCCGCAGCGGTGTCATCCGCGGCGACGATGTGAATCGTCACGGTCCCGGTCAGGCCGGCGCTCCACTCCGCCGCCAGCGCGGCAACCAGCAACCCGCCGGCCAGGGTCATCGTCGCCAGATAGACCATGAGCCCGACAATCCAGGGCAGCAGCCGCACGGCCGGATCGTTCGATAGCGGCAGGTCGATATGATTTTTCGCCATGTCAGGCGTCTATCCGGCGGATTTCCACGCCGCCCTGGCTCAGGTGGATCTGGTCGTGCCTGAAGCGTTCAATCAGCGATTCGTTATGGGTCGCGACAATAACGGTCGTACCCATCCGGTTCAGTTCCTCGAACAGATAAAGCAGCCGGACGGCAATGACATCGTCGACATTGCCTGTCGGTTCGTCCGCCAACAGCAGGCTTGGCCGGGCAATGACCGCGCGGGCGATCGCAACCCGCTGCTGTTCGCCGCCCGACAGGGTCGTCGGCAGGGCGCCGACATGCTCCTCAAGCCCGACCCAGGTGAGCAGTTCCGTGACATGGGTCCTGATCTGGTCTTCCTTCGCGCCGGCAATTCGCAGCGGCAACGCGACATTGTCAAAGACAGACTGGTGTTCGAGAAGCCGGAAGTCCTGGTAGATAACGCCGATCCGGCGGCGCATTTTCGATCGCGCCTGACGCGCCATCGTCGCAACGTTTTCTCCGAACAGCGTGACCACGCCCCGGCTGGGGCGGTAGGCCAGGTACATCAGGCGCAACAGGGACGATTTGCCCGCGCCGCTTGGCCCGGTCAGGAAATGAAACGATGCCGGCGCAAGCGAAAAGGAAATATCCCTCAGAACTTCCGGACCGGCGCCATACCGCATGCCAACATTTTCGAATCGCACCACGCCGCTACACCACTCGCCCCGCGAATTTCTGGTTAAAAGTCCTGTCCCGGCGCGATGTTACACCGACAAGATCGCAATGCCCACAATGGCATAGATCATGCTCCCCGGCAAAGCATTGGCCCTGCCTTGCCATGTTACAACCGGCTCCCTATAAAGATTCAAAGTCAATAGGCTGTCCGCCCGCATGATCATCACCTGTCCTAACTGCGCGTCGCGCTTCAATCTCAAGGACGAGCTCCTCGGCGACAAGGGGCGCAACGTCAAATGCGCAAAATGTTCCCATCGATGGCTCGCCGAAAAGCCCGCGGATGCCACGAAACCGGCAGCAGCGAAACCGGAACCTAAGCCGGCGCCGCCGCCACCCCCTGCGCCGCCACCGCCCGCGCCGCCGCCTGCCCGCCCCCCCAGAAGAGCGCCACCGCCCGAAGAGGCGGAGCCCGACGAGGCCGAGGA
>JAQCHR010000373.1 GCA_027619655.1 Pseudomonadota bacterium | reverse complement strand
ATAACCGCCATAGCCGCCGATGGCTTTCGACAGGGTCCCCATCTGCAGGGGAACGGCCGTTCTGGCGCCGCTGGCGTGACTGCTGCCGCTGCCGCCGCCCAACACGCCGACGCCATGCGCGTCATCGGTCATCAGCCAGGCATCGAATTGTTCCGCCAGCGCCGCCATTTCGGCAACCGGCGCGAGGTCGCCATCCATGCTGAACACCCCGTCGGTTACGATCATCGCCCGCTGAAATTCGGGACGCCTGCGGTCAAGCAGTTCGGCCAGATGGACCAAATCGTTATGCCGGAATATGACCACTTCCGCCTTGCACAGCGCGCCGCCGGCCAGCAGGCAGGAATGGCTCAGCTCATCGGCCAGCAGCACGTCGCCCGGGCCTATCAGGGCCGGAATGATGCCGAGATTGGCAAGGTATCCGGAGCCGAAGACGCAGGCGTCATCGGTCCCTTTCAGCGCCGCCAGTCGTGCTTCGAGTTCCCGGAACAGCGGATGATTGCCCGTCACAAGTCGCGATGCCCCGGAACCCACGCCATAGCGTTCGGTCGCCGCTATGGCGGCCTGCTTGACGGCGGGATGCTGCGACAGGTTGAGGTAGTCGTTGCAGGCGAAGGAAATCAGCCGTTTGCCGTTGCGAATCGCGATGGCGCCTTCCTGCCGCTCCGTATCGGACAATGTCCGGCGCAATTGCTGCTGCTCCAGCGCCGCGAGCTTTCCCCGTGCGAAATCCACCAGGGACTGCACCATGCCTGTAAACCTCTCTACTACCGATGGGCATCATCTTGACGCGCTATCGTAACCGCCTATGCTTCCCGGCGAAAGCCGTGAAACTTCAAGGGAATGCCGCCGATGGCCATTGCGACCGAAACCCGTATTGCCAGCCACCCTGTTCAGATGGGTCGCGGCCCGCGGCATGACTGGACCCGTGCCGAAATTGCGGCAATTTTCGAGCAGCCCCTGAACGATCTTATCTTTCAGGCGCAGACCGTGCACCGGCAGTATTTCGATCCGAATGAAGTGCAGATGTCGACGCTGCTCAGCGTCAAGACCGGCGGCTGTCCGGAAGACTGCGCCTATTGCCCGCAAAGTATCCACAACGAGACCGGCGTCCAGGCCGAAAAGCTGATGCAGGTCGATACCGTGCTGGCGGAAGCGCGGCTGGCTCGTGATGCCGGTGCAACGCGCTATTGCATGGGCGCGGCATGGCGCAGCCCCAAGGACCGGGACATGGATGCGATCTGCGACATGATTCGCGGCGTTCGCGCGCTCGGCATGGAAACCTGCGTCACCCTCGGCATGCTGACGCCGGGCCAGACCGAAAAACTGCGCGAGGCCGGACTCGACTACTACAATCACAACCTGGACACCTCCGAGGAATTCTACGGCGAAATCATTACGACACGGACCTATCAGGACCGGCTGGATACGCTTGGCCATGTGCGTGACGCGGGGATCAATGTCTGTTGCGGCGGCATCGTCGGCATGGGCGAACAGCGCGAAGACCGGGTCGGCATGCTGACAACGCTGGCGACCCTGCCAAAGCATCCGGAAAGCGTTCCGATCAACATGCTGGTCAAGGTCGAGGGGACGCCCGTGGATGATGAAGCCGACCTGGACCCGCTGGAGTTTGTCCGCATGATCGCCACGGCGCGGATCGTCATGCCGGAATCCATGGTGCGCCTGTCCGCCGGTCGCGAAACGATGACGGATGAATTGCAGGCCCTGTGCTTCCTCGCCGGCGCGAATTCGATCTTCGTGGGACCGAAGCTGCTGACCACGGACAATCCCGGCCGCGACCGCGATGACGCCCTGTTTGACCGGCTGGGCATTTCCCCCATGCCGCTTTAGGTGCCGCCCCTGAAGAATAATACCGGGCATCTCTGGCTGCCCTATACACAAATGCAAACGGCGCCGGCGCCCTTGGACGTGGCGTCGACGGAAGGTGTGCACATCGAACTGGCGGACGGGCGCCGGCTGGTCGACGGCGTGTCTTCCTGGTGGACTGCCTGCCACGGCTATAACCACCCGCATATCCGGGCGGCTGTGCAGGCGCAACTGGCGGTCATGCCGCATGTCATGTTCGGCGGGCTGGTGCATGAACCGGCGCGCAATTTGGCCGCGCGCCTTGCCGCCCTGCTGCCGGGCGATCTGAACCGGGTGTTCTTTTCCGATTCGGGCTCGGTATCGGTCGAAATCGCCCTGAAAATGGCGCTGCAGTACTGGTTGAATCGCGGCGTATCCGGTCGGCGCAAGTTTATTGCCTTTGCGGGCGCCTATCATGGCGACACCATCGGCGCGATGTCGATCTGTGACCCTGAAGAAGGCATGCATGCGCTGTTCAGCGGGATGTTGCCCGAGCAACATGTCGTTCCCCTGCCCCGGACGGAGTCGGAATTCGCTGCCTTCGATTCGTTTCTGACCCGCCATGCGGGCGAATGTGCGGCAATCATCATGGAGCCGCTGGTCCAGGGCGCGGGCGGGATGAAGTTCCATCGCCCCGAAATCCTGGCGGCGATTCGAAAACGCGCATTCGATCATGACCTGCTGTTCATCCTGGACGAAATCATGACCGGCTTTGGCCGTACCGGTTCGATGTTCGCCTGCGAACAGGCGAATGTCACCCCGGACATCATGACCCTCTCCAAGGCCTTGACCGGCGGCACGATGGCGCTGGCAGCGACGGTGGCCAGTGACCGGGTATTCGATGCTTTCCTGTCGGACGATCCGGGTGCGGCGCTGATGCACGGGCCGACCTATATGGCCAATCCGCTGGCCTGCGCGGCGGCAAACGCTTCGCTGGACCTGTTCGTATCCGAACCGCGACTGGCGCAGGTGACGGCAATAGAAAAGCATCTGGAAGCCACGCTGGAACCCTGCCGGGGCCTGCCCGGCGTTGTCGATGTCCGCGTGAAAGGCGCCATCGGCGTCGTGCAAGTGGTCGACCTGAAGGCCAGTGACTGGCTGAAGGCGCGTTTTGTCGAGGAAGGCTTATGGATCCGCCCCTTCGGCGATATCGTCTACCTGATGCCGCCTTTCATCATTGGCACAGCGGAATTGGCGCGGCTGACCGGTGCGGTCGTTACCGTCCTGACGGAATGGTCGCAGCGGCGATAAGGCCGCCACGACCTGTTCCGATAATCAGAAGCTTGGCTTGTTGGTCTTGTCGAGGACGTGTTCGCGATAGGCCGGGCGTTCGCACAGCCGTGCGTACCAGGCTTCAACGTTGGGATGCGAGGGTCGCAAGCCCTTCGGTGTCCAGATCATCCAGCGATGGGTCAGCGCGCCCGCCGGGATATCGCCAATGGTGAGCTTGTCGCCACAGACGTAGTCGCGGCCGGCAAGATGTTTGTCGAGGATATCATACCAGGGAATCGCCTTTTTCACCGCTTCCTCGATCTTCTTGATATCCCGTTGTTCCGCCGGCAGGCGGAAGAAATAGTCGAGATAGGCGCCGTTGAAACCGGCCATGTTCAGCGAACTCCAGTCCATCCACCGGTCTGCATCGGCACGGGCGCGCAGGTCTTCGGGATAGAGGTTGCCCATGCTGTACTTGGCGGAAAGGTAGCGGATGACCGCGCCCGATTCCCATACGCACCAGCCGTCTTCTTCCTCGATCGTCGGCAGACGGCCATTCGGGTTCTTGGCGCGGTATGCGGGGTCGTCATTGCCGCCGAACTTGCCGCCCCAGTCGATGCGGTCGTACTCGATGCCGAGTTCGCCGATGCACCACATCGCCTTGATGACATTGGAGCCATCGGGTCTTCCCCATACTTTTATCATTTAGCGTACCTCCCGGTAATCAGATTGAAATTTGCTCATACCTTACCGTATGCCGCAGACCGGCCAATCGGTTTTTATGCATCGCCCGGAAACCGCCCTTGTCCCCGGCACGGTCGCGGCCTTAGTCTCCCCGGAGATGGGCAATAACCGGGAGGCTCGGCCATGGCGGACAACAAGGTAATCATTTCCTGTGCGGTGACGGGCGCGATCCATACACCGACCATGTCGGAAGGGCTGCCGATCA
>JAQCHR010000372.1 GCA_027619655.1 Pseudomonadota bacterium | reverse complement strand
CGGCCGAAACCGGGAAACATACCGTTTTTTGGAAATTCTACTTCTTTGTGCCGGTCTGGCCATGCTTATCCTTGGCGGCGAACTGTAATTGCGGGGGGCAATCGGGCTCTCGCGCGTGATGGATGTTTCGCCCGCGATCATCGGCCTGACCGTCATGGGATTCGGAACCTCCGCGCCCGAACTGGTCGTTACGATCCGCGCCGCATTGACAGGCAGTGTCGATATTGCCGTCGGCAACGCCGTGGGCAGCAATATTGCGAACACCTTCTTGATCCTCGGCGTCGGCGCCCTGATTTGCCCATTGGTCTGCGATCCCAAGGCGGTTTATCGCGACACAGGCTTCATGGTCGCCGTGTCTGTTCTGTTATGCGTCCTGGGCTATTTCGGAGTCATCGAGCGTTGGGAAGGCGCCGCAATGGTGTTAGCGCTCTGCGTCTTTGTCACCTGGACCTATTTCCATGACATCCGCACCCATGATTCCGCGGCTGAACTGCATACGAAGATGGCCGATGAAATGCCCAACGCGCCATCCGGCCTGCTGTCCATCAGCGGCCATCTGGTCGCGGGCATCCTTGGGCTGGTGTACGGCGCATCCCTGCTGGTGGATTCGGCCGTGACGGTCGCCGAATCGGCCGGCGTGCCGCAATCCGTCATCGGGCTCACTCTGGTGGCGCTCGGCACATCCCTGCCGGAACTCGGGGCGACAGCCGTTGCCGCCTGGCGGCGCCATACCGATATCGCCATTGCCAATGTCGTCGGCAGCAACATCTTCAATATTCTGGGCGTTCTTGGCGTCGGCGCGATCTTCCAGCCTTTAACCATCGCACCGGAAATTTCGAATATCGACCAATGGATCGTACTCGTCTCGGCGATTGTCCTGGTCCAGATCCTGATTACAGGGTGGCGGATTGACCGGAAGGAAGGCTTCGTGCTTCTGCTCCTCTATATCGGCTATATCGGCAGCATGACAATGCGCCTCTGATGACGGTGCGCACACGGCTGAATTCCCGCTAAACCTGAAGTGATACAGGCCAAACATACCGTCCAAGAGGGCAGCGAATGACGACATCCCTTGCTATTCCGCGTGTCATCGGCCATCGCGGCGCCGCCGGACATGCGCCGGAAAACACCCTGGCCGGAATCCGCACCGCGGCGGCCATAGGCGTCAAATGGGTCGAATTCGATGTCCACCTGTCACTCGACGGTGTTCCGATCCTGATGCACGACGACACTCTGGAACGGACCTCCGACGGAAATGGGGCGGTGGGGAACTTCTCCCTTGCCACACTCAAGGGGCTGGACGCGGGAAAATGGTTTTCCGACAAATTCACCGGCGAAGGCATTCCGACTCTCAGCGAAGCTATCCGCCTGCTGGCATCCCTCTGCATGGGCGCCAATGTCGAGATCAAGCCGTCGCCGGGACGGGAGGCGGCGACAGGTCATGCGGTAGGCCGAACCCTGCGCGAGGAATGGCCGGGCGACGTGCCGGCGCCGCTCGTTTCCAGTTTTGCACCTGCCGCCCTGGCCGCAATCCGGGACGTCGCCCCCATGTTTCAACGGGGCCTCCTGCTGTCACGGATCAGGCGGGACTGGGGCACCCAGATGAGGGCGCTGGATTGCACCACCATGCACGGCAATCACCGTAACCTGGACAGGGCAACCGTGCAGGAAATCCGCCGGGCCGGCTATCCGGTGCTGTGCTATACGGTCAATGACAGGGACCGCGCCAATACGCTGTTCGGCTGGGGTGTCGATGCAGTGATCAGTGACCACCCTGACCGAATCCTTTGACGAAACGAGATCAGGCAACCCTTAAGCGCGCACGGTTCAGCGCCAGGTCGAACGCATCGAAATTGCGCAGCCTGCGATCACCGGACGGCCCGTTTGCCGGGCGGTTGCAGATCAGCGGCACCCGCTGTTCCGTTGCGCCGCCATGGCTGCGCAGCGGTTCGGACAGTCCCGTGAGGTCGTGCCGGTCGGCGCTGGTGCCGAGGGTCATGTGCTGTTCGCCGAGCACGACCAGGTCGCCGACCCGGTCCGCGGGCAGTTCGAACCGGGCGCAGGCTTCCGCCTTGACCAGCACTTCGGCAATGCCGTCCACACCGGCGAGGTCCGCTTGGACAGCAGGTCCTGTCACCGGACCGCGCAGATAGATCGTCGCGTAGGATCCCAGCGCACCATGATGCACCACATAGGGATCCGTTATCGGCAAAATCACCCGTGTGGCGCCGGCGCCGAAGCGGTCATCCAGACGTTCCTGCAGGTAGACGACGTTGGGCAAACCTGTAGCGCCATCGTGCTTGGCGTTCATCCCGTGATCCGCCGTCAGGACAATCGTGCATCCCATTGCGTCCAGCTTGTCCCAATACGAATCCATCATGGCGTAGAACGCGTTGGCATCGGCGGACCCCGGCGCGTGCTTGTGCTGGATGTAGTCGGTGGTCGACAGATACAGGATATCCGGCCGGTCCCGTTCCATGATCCGGACGCCCGCAGCAAAAACGAATTCCGACAGTTCGGCGCTATAGACGGACGGGACCGGCATGCCGGTCAGCGCCACGACGCCGTCTATCCCGTTCTCCGCCAGCGTCGCGGCATCCGCTTTCTCGGACGAAAAGCAGATACCTTTCAGCTTGTGCCCGAGTTGCAGGCGCAGCTTGTCCTTGGCGGTGATCACGGCGACCTTCGCCCCTGCATCCGCAAACGCAGCGAGTATCGTGCCGCAGCGCAGGAATTTGGGATCGTTCATCATCACCTCCTCACCCGTTTCCGGGTCGAGGAAGAAATTACCGGCGATACCATGCACCGATGGCGGCGCGCCGGTCACAATGGACAGGTTGTTGGGATTGGTGAAGCTCGGCACCACGCAGTCCGCAACATGGTCGAAACCCGCGGCACGCGCCTGCGCCAGCCACGGCATTTGCCCGGAAGCAACGGCGGCATCCATATAGGCCGGTTCCGATCCGTCGATACACACGACGACGACCGGCGCCGACGGCCAGCCATAGGTACGGCCGTTAACGGTGATCTGTTCCGGATGCGCCATTGAGCCCTCTCAGGCCGCCAGGGGGCCGCATTGCCGAACGCCCATCTCACCCAGCGTTTCACGAATTGCCGCGAGAACGCCCCGCATGACCGATTCGTCGAGCCGCCCGATACAGCCGATCCGGAAGCTTTCCGCCACCGTCAGCTTGCCGGGATAAATGACATAGCCCCGCGCCGCCAGGGCATCGTAGAAGGCCTGGAAGCGGAACGCCGGATCGGCGGGCATATGAAAGGTCACGATAATCGGTGCCTGTAACGCGTCCGGCAGCAGCGTCCGGAACCCGAGGTCCCGCATGCCGGCAATGAGAATATCGCAGTTGCGCCGGTAGCGTGCCCCGCGCCCCGCAACACCGCCCTCCGCCGCGTGTTCCGTCAGGGCCTGGTGGAACGCGGCGATCACATGCGTTGGCGGTGTGAACCGCCACTGCGCACTGGCTTCCATCGCTGACCACTGATCGTACAGATCGAGGCTGAGCGAATGCGCATTGCCCTTCGTCGCGGCCAGAACCGGTTCCCGGCAGACGACAAAGCCCATGCCCGGTGCACCCTCCAGGCATTTATTGGCGGATGCGGCGACGGCGTCGCAGGCCACCTGCCCCATGTCCAGCGGCAGCGCGCCGAAGGAACTCATCGCGTCGATCAGCAGCCGGCGGCCCCGCGCGGCGACCACCTCGGCAATGGCAGCCACCGGATTGAGGATGCCGGATGTCGTTTCGCAATGCACGATGGCGACATGGGTGATATCGGAATCGCCTGACAGCAGGGCATCCATCGCTGCCGGGTCGGGCGGCGTGTCTTCCGGCGTTTCGTAAATCGTAAAGGCGCGGCCCAGATAGTCGCAGATTTTCGCCATGCGATGACCGTAGGCGCCGTTCACGACCAGGAGTATCCTGCCATCGCGCGGCAGGAAGGTCGCCAGCATCGCCTCCACCGCGAAGGTGCCGCTGCCCTGTACCGGCACGCAGGTCAGGTCCGCCCCACCCCCTGCCATCGCCATCCCCCGAT
>JAQCHR010000371.1 GCA_027619655.1 Pseudomonadota bacterium | reverse complement strand
GAGGTTGCCCCCAGGCTGTAGGTCAGGACGGCAAAGACGATGTGGATTTCAACCCAGGTGGCCGGCGTATCCGACGGCAGCGGCTTCCCGGGCGCCTGCCCCCAAATTGTCGCGATCACCGCAACGAGGCAAAGATAGGGCAGCAGCAACGGCGCCAGCCGCCATATGGCGCGGGTCCACGACGCCATGGCCGTGTACAGCGCCATGCTGGCCGCCACGGTAATCCACAAGGCGGCGGACAGCCCGGTCTGCCAGTGGCCGGACAATTGCGCGGCGCACCAAGCCGCCGGCCCAACCAGCGCCAGGCCGGTGACCGCCCAGAACAGGGAATCCCGGACAGCGACATGCCGCCATGCCACGAAGGCTGCCGGAATCAGGCTGACCAGGGCCAATACACTGAACAATAGCGGGTTTTCGGTAAACGTCATGTCCGCGCTTATATCGCATTCCGGACCGGACCGCCATCGTGCCCGCAGGATTTCGCGGGGCTTGGCTTTTCACGGCGGCATCGTCAAGATGCCGGCCACAGCGGAAGGGACGGGCAATGGAAACGGTGGCGCTAATCGTTGCGGGGGGACGCGGTGTCCGCGCCGGCGGCGGCATGCCAAAGCAATACCGCCCGCTGGCCGGCCGGCCCCTGCTGCGGCATACAATTGCCTGTTTCGCCCGGCATCCCGAAATCGACGCAATCCGGGTCGTGATCCATCCCGACGACGCCGCGTTGTATGCGGCGGCGGCATCCGGGTTCGACCTGCTTGCCCCCGTGCATGGCGGCGCCCTGCGCCAGGATTCATCCCGCAACGGGCTGGAAAGCCTGGTCGAACACAACCCGGTCAACGTCCTGATCCATGATGCGGCGCGCCCTTTTGCCGACGCCGGCGTCATCAGTCGGGTCATCGGTGCCCTGTCCGACGACACACCCGCCGCGCTGGCTGCACTGCCGGTTTCAGATACGCTGAAACGCGCCGATGCGCAGGCCAGGGTCACCGGGACCGTCGACCGTGCCGCACTGTGGCGTGCGCAGACGCCGCAGGGATTCCGCTATGCGGCCATTATCGCTGCGCACCGCGCCATGGCCGGACGGGACCTGACCGACGATGCCGCCGTCGCCGAAGCGGCCGGCCTGGCGGTCCAACTCGTGCCGGGAAGTCCGGACAACATCAAGGTGACCATGCCCGAAGATTTCAGTTACGGGGAACGCTATCTGGCAGCCGGCGCGACCGGCGGGGAATACCGCACGGCGACGGGATTCGACGTTCATCCCTTCAAACCGGGCGACCATGTCATGCTGTGCGGCGTGAACGTTCCGCATGATTTCGGCCTCGCCGGGCATTCCGATTCGGATGTCGGGTTGCATGCCCTCACCGATGCCCTGCTGGGCACTATCGGCGCGGGCGATATCGGCAGCCATTTCCCGCCCAGCGACCCGCAATGGCGCGGCGCAGACTCGGCTGTATTCCTGTCCCATGCCGCGAAACTGGTCAACGCGGCGGGCGCGACCCTGCGCCATGTCGATGTCACCCTGATCTGCGAGGTACCCAAAATCGGCCCGCACCGCGACGCGATGCGCGAAAAACTGGCAGCCATCCTGGCGCTTCCCATCGACCGTATCAGCGTGAAAGCGACCACGACAGACGGGCTGGGTTTTCTCGGCCGGCGTGAAGGCATCGCCGCGCAGGCCGCCGCGACGGTCATGTTCGCGTAACGCGATATGCGCATAACAGGCACGTCCCTGCCGTTTTTTCATCCCGCCATGCTGCTGGCGACCTGGTTCGGCGCCGGCCGGTTGCCCGCGGCGCCGGGCACATGGGGATCGCTCGCGGCCCTGCCGTTCGCCTGGGGCATGGCAATGCTGGCCGGCCCGTCGATCCTGTTTGCCGCGGCGCTTGCCGCCCTGCTGGCAGGTATCTGGGCGTCGGAAGCCGTGACCCGCGCGAGCGGCGTCAAGGATCCTGGTGAAATCGTCATCGACGAAGTTGCCGGCCAGTGGCTGGCGCTGGCCTTCGTACCGCTCGATCCGGTCGCCTATGCCCTTGGCTTTGCCCTGTTCCGGATATTCGATATTTTCAAACCCTGGCCCGCCAACTGGATCGACCGCAGCGTGTCCGGCGGACCGGGAATCATGCTGGACGATATAGTAGCAGGCGCTTACGCCGGGATTTTGCTCTATTTCCTGCTGCCGTACCTGCCCTGAACCGAACGGGATTCCGGGGCCGAATTGGAAAAGGATTTTGCCGTAATGTTTCCTTCGGACATGATCGACCGCGCCACGGCGCTGCTCAACCTTTACCATGACAAGGGACTGATGCTGGCGACGGCGGAATCCTGCACCGGCGGCCTGATCATGGCCTGCCTCACGGCGATTGCCGGGTCTTCCGCAACGGTTGAGCGCGGCTTCGTAACCTATTCAAACGAAGCGAAGAATGAGGCAATCGGCGTCGATATGAACATAATCAATACCCATGGCGCGGTCAGCGAGCCGGTGGCCGGCGCCATGGCGCTCGGCGCGCTGGCGCATTCCCGCGCCGATGCCGCGGTTTCCGTCACCGGCGTGGCGGGGCCCGGCGGCGGCACCCCCGAAAAGCCTGTCGGCCTTGTCTATATCGGCGGCGCCCGGCTGGGGACCCGCCAGCCCTATGTGGAGCGGCACCTCTTCGAAGGCGACCGCAACGACGTCCGGCACGCGACGGTGCTCGCCGCCTTCGCCATGCTGGAAAAGCTGGCGAATCATCAGGAACCCGAAGGCTGAGCCGGTTCAGGCCGGAAAATGCGCCGCAAGGTCGCCCATCGGATGCCCGGCCCGCGCGGCATAGGCCGCCACCAGATCGTCCCATGAATCGAAAATATTGAAGAAGTCCCGCGGATGCTTCAGGAGCGCCCCGCCCATACTGCGCAACCGCTCCACCGCCTCCCCGGTTTCCGTCATGGTCGTATCGTCCAGGACATCGGACAGGTGATACACCGCGCCACGGTGAAAGGCGAAGGCGGCCAGCATGACCCCCGCCACCTCCGCCACCCGTGCGCCGCCGGACAGGTTGAAATCGACCTGGTCGAATAATACGGCGCGCGCCTCGCCTTCGATCAGCAGGCAGATCCGTGGGCGGACATCCGGTTCCCGACGGTTCCGGCGCGCGAAAAACAGCACCCGGTGCGCCTTGAGCAGCGATTTGGAGCCCATGGTTTCCAGAACCCGCTGGCTGGCAAAAAAGGTATCATACGCACTTGGCCGCGCCAGGCGGTGTAGCGTGACCGTCTCCACCGCATCGTCACCATGCAGTTCGACCCCTGCCCGCGCCAGCGCATATTCGATCGCATCCAGCGTACTGGTGCGCGGGTCGCCCACGCCGCGCTCGATATTATTGAGCGTCGCCAACGATATCCCGGCGGCGCGGGCAAGCTCGCTCTGTTTCGCGTTGATGATCGCCCGACCGGACCGGATCTGCGATGGCGTAATCAAATCTGAAATCCCGTATTGCCGAGGATTCCGGCACTAGGGCCGGCAAAACTAGCGATTAAACCTAATCCAATAGGCTTAACATCGTCTGACATCGCCGTCACGGCTATATTTTGTGGTCGCGCTTTTTTGACCCGCTATTGCTGGCGTGCACGGGATTTGGTTTCTGAGGCGAAACGATCATAACTGCTATTGCAGTTGATGCGCCTGGTCAAATTCCTGCCGAACCCGGTGACACGCTGTTTTCACCATAGAGCGCCACCGCCCGATCCTCGAACGCACCGACCATGCGACGCACGGCCTCGCCGAACAGCAATGTAATCACCTTCTGCAGGATCCGGGACTTGAACTCGAAATCGACATAGAAGTCCAGGACGCATGCCCCGTTGCTGCCCTCATCAAATTTCCAATGATTATTCAGATATTTGAATGGGCCATCCTGATACTCTACCTGAATAACAAGATTTTCCCGATCCAGTGAAACCCGACTGGTAAAACTTTCCCGTATTCCCTTGAAACCTATCACCAAGTCCGCAACCAGAAGCGTATCCGAACGACTGCGGATTCGGGAAGCCACGCACCAGGGCAGGAACTCGG
>JAQCHR010000370.1 GCA_027619655.1 Pseudomonadota bacterium | reverse complement strand
TATCTTGGCGAAGATCTTATCAACGAAGAGACCGGTGAGGTTCTGTTCGAAGCCGGTGACGAAATCACCGAAGAGACCTTCGAAGCCTTTGAAGAGGCCAAGATCACGGCCTTTACCACCCTGGCAATTGACCACATCAATGTCGGGCCGTACATCCGTAACACGCTGGCGGCTGACAAGAACCGTTCACGCGAGGATGCGTTGATCGATATCTATCGTGTCATGCGCCCGGGCGAGCCGCCGACCTATGAGACGGCCGAAAACCTTTTCAAGAGCTTGTTCTTCGACAGCGAGCGTTATGATCTTTCGGCTGTTGGCCGCGTCAAGATGAATGCGCGCCTGGAGCTTGAAGCGCCCGATACGCAGCGGACGCTGCGCAAGGAAGATGTTCTGCGGATCGTCAAGTTGATGGTCAACATGAAGGACGGCCAGGGCGGTATCGACGATATTGATCACCTCGGCAACCGCCGCGTACGGTCGGTCGGCGAGCTGATGGAGAATCAGTATCGCGTGGGTCTGCTGCGCATGGAGCGCGCTATACGTGAGCGCATGTCGACCGTCGAAATCGACAGCGTCATGCCGCATGATCTGATCAACGCCAAGCCGGCTGCTGCCGCGGTGCGGGAATTCTTCGGCTCCTCGCAGCTGTCGCAGTTCATGGACCAGACTAACCCGCTGGCTGAAATCACCCACAAGCGCCGCCTTTCGGCGCTTGGGCCGGGCGGCCTGACGCGCGAACGCGCCGGGTTCGAAGTGCGCGACGTGCATCCGACCCATTATGGCCGCATCTGCCCGATTGAAACGCCGGAAGGGCCGAATATCGGCCTGATCAACAGCCTCGCGACCTATGCGCGGGTCAACAAATACGGCTTCATCGAGTCGCCCTACCGCAAGGTTGCGGACGGCAAGGTTTCCGACGTGGTCATCTACATGTCGGCGATGGATGAAGGCCGCTACACGGTCGCGCAGGCGAATGCGGGGCTGGACAAGGACGGTCGCTTTACCGAGGAACTGGTTTCCTGCCGGCACGCGAGCGATTACATCCTGGCGCGGCCGGAAGACATCGACCTGATGGACGTATCGCCGAAACAGATCGTTTCGGTTGCCGCGGCGCTGATTCCGTTCCTGGAGAACGATGACGCGAACCGCGCGCTGATGGGTTCGAACATGCAGCGCCAGGCGGTGCCGCTCATCCGCGCCGATGCGCCGCTTGTCGGCACCGGCATGGAAGAGCAGGTGGCGCGGGATTCCGGCGTGACGATTATCGCCCGCCGGACCGGTGCGGTGGTCCAGGTCGATGCGACCCGTATCGTCGTCAGCGCGGTCGAAGACAGCGCGACAAGCCCCGGCACACCGGGCGTGGACATCTACAACCTGCTGAAATTCCAGCGTTCGAACCAAAATACCTGCATCACCCAGCATCCGCTGGTGAAGGTCGGCGATCTGGTCGAAGCCGGCGATATCATCGCCGACGGTCCGTCGACCCATCTGGGCGAACTCGCGCTGGGCCGTAACCTGCTCTGCGCGTTCATGCCCTGGAACGGCTATAACTTTGAGGATTCGATCCTGTTGTCGGAACGGATCGTGCGCGATGACGACCTAACCTCGATCCATATCGAGGAATTCGAGGCGATGGCCCGCGATACCAAGCTCGGCCAGGAGGAAATCACCCGCGATATCCCCAATGTCGGTGAAGAGGCGCTGAAAAACCTCGACGAAGCCGGCATCGTCTATATCGGCGCCGAGGTTCAGGCGGGCGATATTCTGGTGGGCAAGGTGACGCCGAAGGGCGAGTCGCCGATGACGCCGGAAGAAAAGCTGCTGCGCGCCATCTTCGGCGAAAAGGCCTCCGATGTGCGCGACACCTCGTTGCGCGTGCCGCCGGGCGGCATGGGAACCGTCGTTGAAGTCCGTGTCTTTTCGCGCCGTGGCGTCGACAAGGACGAACGCGCGATGGCGAACGAACGCTCGGAAATCGAACATCTCGCCAAGGACCGGGACGACGAGCGGCGTATTCTGGAGCGCTGGTATTTCGACCGGCTGAAGACCCTGCTGCTGAACAACACCATTGTCAGCGGTCCCAAGGGCGCCAAGGAAGGCGGCCGGATCACCGAAAACCTGCTGACCGAGTTTACCCCGGGCCAGTGGCAGCAGTTCGTCGTCAAGAACGACAAGGTCAACGACGAACTCGAAGCGGTGAAGAACCAGTTCAACGACGCGGTCAACCGGTTCCAGGCCCGCTTCGACGACAAGGTCGACAAGCTGCAGTGCGGCGACGACCTGCCGCCGGGCGTCATGAAGATGGTGAAGATCTTCGTCGCGGTGAAGCGCAAGATCCAGCCGGGCGACAAGATGGCGGGCCGGCACGGCAACAAGGGGGTCATTTCCCGCATCGTCCCGATCGAGGACATGCCCTGCCTCGAAGACGGTACGCCGGTCGATATCGTGCTCAACCCGCTGGGCGTGCCAAGCCGCATGAATGTCGGGCAGATTCTGGAAACCCATCTGGGCTGGGCCTGTGCCGGTTTGGGCAAGCAGATCCAGGCGGCGCTTGACGTGGCGCGCCGTGAGCAGAAGACGGAGAAACTCCGCGCTGCGCTGAACTTTGCCTATGAGGAACGGTACGCCGCCGATATCAAGGAAATGGACGATATCGGCATCTTCGACCTGGCGTCCAACGTAACTCGCGGCGTGCCGATCGCAACGCCGGTGTTCGACGGCGCCCGCGAAGAGGATATCGTGGGAATGCTGAAGAAGGCGGGGCTCGAAAGTTCCGGGCAGGTGACCCTGATCGACGGCCGGACCGGCGAGAAGTTCGAACGCAAGGTCACGGTCGGCTACATCTACATGCTGAAGCTGCATCATCTGGTCGATGACAAGATCCATGCCCGTTCGATCGGCCCGTACAGCCTGGTTACCCAGCAGCCGCTGGGCGGCAAGGCGCAGTTCGGCGGACAGCGTTTCGGCGAGATGGAGGTCTGGGCGCTGGAAGCCTATGGCGCCGCCTACACCCTGCAGGAAATGCTGACTGTGAAATCCGACGACGTGTCGGGCCGCACGAAGGTGTACGAATCCATCGTCCGCGGCGATGACAATTTCGAGGCCGGGATACCGGAATCCTTCAACGTTCTGGTGAAGGAATTGCGGTCGCTTGGTCTGAATGTCGAATTGAAGCAGAACTGAGACGACGGTTAATGGGGCGGATGGGGGGCCAAACGCCATCCGCCCGGACGACGACGAAACGCGAAAACGCAGGAGTAGCTCGATGAATGAGTTGATGAATCTATTCGGACAGCCCGTAGGCCCGCAGAATTTCGACCAGATCCAGATATCGATCGCCAGCCCCGATCGGATCCGGTCCTGGTCGTTCGGCGAGATCAAGAAGCCCGAAACCATCAACTACCGGACCTTCAAGCCGGAGCGTGACGGCCTGTTCTGCGCGCGGATTTTCGGTCCGATCAAGGATTACGAATGCCTGTGCGGCAAGTACAAGCGCATGAAGTATCGCGGCATCATCTGCGAGAAATGCGGCGTCGAAGTGACCCTGTCCAAGGTGCGCCGCGAGCGCATGGGCCATGTCGAGCTGGCCTCGCCGGTCGCCCATATCTGGTTCATGAAGTCGCTGCCGAGCCGGATCGGCCTGCTGCTCGACATGACGCTGAAGGCGCTGGAGCGCGTGCTCTATTTCGAAAACTATGTCGTCATCGAACCGGGCATGACCGCGCTGGAACCCTGCCAGCTGCTGTCGGAAGAAGAATATATCGAGGCGCAGGACGCCTATGGCGCGGAAAACTTCACCGCCAAGATCGGCGCCGAGGCGATCCAGGAAATGCTGGCCGCGATTGACCTGGAGCGCGACCTCGTGCAGCTCCGCCAGGACCTGGCGGACACCAATTCCGAAGCCAAGCGCAAGAAATTCGTCAAGCGGCTGAAGCTGGTCGAGGCGTTCATTGCGTCCAACACGCGCCCGGAATGGATGATCCTGGATGTCGTGCCGGTCATCCCGCCGGAACTGCGCCCGCTGGTGCCGCTGGACGGCGGCCGCTTCGCCACCTCGGACCTCA
>JAQCHR010000369.1 GCA_027619655.1 Pseudomonadota bacterium | reverse complement strand
TGTTCTGGTCGCCACGCCGGCGGGCAGCACCGCCTATAACCTGTCAGCGCATGGACCGATTGTGCCGATCGGATCCGGGGTGCTGGCCCTTACGCCGATCAGCGCCTTCAGACCGCGCCGCTGGCGCGGCGCGCTGCTTCCGCACAATGCCGTTATCCGCTTCGACGTGCTGGAACCCAAGAAAAGACCGGTCAGCGCGGTGGCGGACGGTACCGAAATCCGGGATGTTACCACGGTCGAAGTCAGCGAAGCACCGGAACTGGCCGTTTCGATCCTCTTTGACAAGGAGCACGGGCTGGAGGAACGCATCCTCAAGGAACAGGTCACGAGCTGATTGCGTCGATAGCGGATCAGACAGGCTGATCGCTTGAAGCTGGATCAGGCAAGCTGATCCCGGGCATGGCGGCAAATCGCATCGATCAGCCGGGTCATGTTGTCCTGGAGCGCCGTGAACCCCGCATTCCGTTCCAGCCGGCGTTCATCCATGTAGATTGCGCGATTGATTTCGATCTGCAGGCCGTGCCGGCCGTTCGCCGGATCCGAATGCGCCCGGATCAGTTCGACGCCTTTATAGGGGTCGTTGATACGAACGTCGTACCCGTAGCCGCGCAGCGTTTCAGCCACAAAATGGGTGAAATCGGCCGAACAGGTGGAGCCGTCGCGATCCCCCAAAACGAAATCGCCCCAGCAGGAAATCCCGCCCTGGGCATACGGCATTACGGAGGTTGGCATCGAATGGCAATTGACATGCCAGACCCCGCCAAATCGTTCATGGGTTTCGTCCAGCGTTTGCCGCAGCGTTTCGTGATAGGGCCTCCAGTATATTTCGATGCGGTCCCGCATTTCGGACACTTCGAGCTTGCGGTCGTAGATCGGATGATCAGGGGGACAAATACGCCATATCAGACCATGACCCAACCTTGCCTTTTCACTGGGACAGACAGACTCAGGCCAGGGACCGGCGAGCAACGCCGCATCGATATCCTGCAGTGACCGGTTTGGATCGATATAGGATCTTGGAAACAGTGCCGTTTGCAGGCTGGCCCCGCATTCCGGCGCCGCCTTGAACAATTCATCGACGAAACTGTCTTCCGCCTTGCGCATGATGCTCATCGGCGTAACGCAGCTGAAATCGGCGGGGTACTCCGTCCCGCTATGCGGCGAATCGAGCACGACCGGCGCCGCATTTCCATTCGGTTTCACCACACTCAGTACGCCGGGAATTCTGGTATGCAACAAACGCGGCCTTCGTCGTTGTCCGAATTGCTGGGTAACAGAATGTATGATGGCCGCCGGGTGCGCAACCGCTGCGAATTGCCCATTTCAGGGCTCTCCGGTGCTGGCGATCCTGCCTAAAGTGGCTATACTGGCCATCGGAGCAGACAAGGGATACCCACATATGGCGCAGCAGACGGTCGCATCACCGGCCAGCCTTGCATTGATCGAAAAACTCGTCGGTTTCGACACGACCAGCCGCGAGTCCAATCTTGAACTGATCGATTTTGTGAAAGGCTATCTTCAGGATCTCGGGGTTGAAAGCCTGCTGGTTTTTGACACGGAAAAGCGCAAGGCCAATCTGTACGCGACGCTTGGGCCCCAGGACCGGCCCGGAATCATGCTGTCCGGCCATACCGATGTCGTGCCCGTCGATGGTCAGGTCTGGACCACCGACCCCTTCACCGTTCGCCGCGACGCGGGCAAGCTGTTCGGCCGCGGCACCAGCGACATGAAAAGTTTCATCGCCGTGGTCCTGGCCTTCGCGCCGGAAATCATTGCCCGCAAGCTGGATACCCCGATCCATCTGGCGTTTTCCTACGATGAGGAAATCGGCTGTGTCGGCGTCCGCCGCCTTGTGGACCTGTTGCGCAACATGCCGGTCAAGCCGGCAATGTGCATCGTCGGCGAACCGACCGAAATGAAGGTCGTCATCGCACACAAGGGCAAGAAGTCGTATCGTGCCCATGTTCGTGGCGTGGAAAGCCATTCCTCGCTGGCGCCGAACGCGGTAAACGCCGTCGAGTATGCGGCGGAAGCGGTCGCCTACCTGAAAGGCATGGCGCGGCGGATTGCTGCGAAGGGCCCCTTCGACGATGATTTCGATATCCGGCACACGACCGTCCATACGGGCGTCATGAAAGGCGGCACGGCGCTGAATATCGTACCCAAGGAATGCAGTTTCGATTTCGAGTTCCGCCATCTGCCGGCCGACGACCCGGACACCCTGTTCGCCGAACTGAAATCCTATATTGCCGAAACCCTGGAACCGGAAATGCAGGCGATTGACGCATCGACCGGGTTCAGTTTCGAGGAATTGAGCTGGATTCCATCGCTCGACGCCCGCGAAGACGAAGACGTCGTCACCTTTGTGAAATCCATTGCCGAACGGAACGATCACGGCAAGGTCGCTTTCGGCACCGAGGCCGGACTGTTCAGCAAGCATGCCGGTATTCCGACCGTGATTTGCGGACCCGGCAGCATCAGCCAGGCCCACCGGCCGGACGAGTTCATTGCGCAGGAGCAGGTGGTCCTGTGCGAGACATTCATGAAGCGGCTGATTGACCGCCTTGATTCAAAGGTAGCGTAGAGGCTCATGACCTTTCGAATTGAACTGGAAGCGCCGGATATCAGCGCCTATGCCAAGGGCAACACCGGGATACCCTACGTCACCACCTTCGATAGCGGCGTCTCCGGCCCGCATGTCATGGTCAATGCCGTAACCCATGGCAATGAAATCTGCGGCGCGATTACACTGGATCACCTTTTCCGGCACAACCTTCGGCCTTTGCGCGGCAAGCTGACCCTTGGATTTGCCAATGTCGATGCGTATCTGCGTTTCGATCCGGCACGGCCGACCGCCTCGCGCTACGTGAACGAGGATTTCAACCGCCTCTGGTCATCCGATGTCCTGGACAGCCGCCGCCATTCCTCCGAACTGTCCCGCGCCCGCGTATACCGGCCATTCATCGACACGGTCGACTTTCTGCTGGACCTCCATTCCATGCAGCAGCCAAGCCCGCCGCTGATGCTGGCGGGGCCCCTGGAAAAAGGCATGGTGCTCGCCGCCGGTGTCGGCGTACCGACCCATGTCGTCGCCGATAGCGGCCATGCCGCCGGCCGCCGGTTGCGCGACTATGGCGATTTCGGCGACCCGTCCAGCCCCCGCGGCGCCCTTTTGGTCGAATGCGGCCAGCACTGGGAAGCCGCCAGTGCGGCGGTATCGCTGGAAACGACGCTTCGTTTCCTGCGCTATCTCGATGTCATCGACCCGCATTTCGCCGAAGTCCACGGCGTTTCCATTGCCCCGCTGGCCCAGGAATTCATCGAGGTTACCGAAGCGGTGACGGCGACATCGAATGATTTTCGCTTCGTCCGCCCCTATACGGGCGCGGAGATCATCCCCGAAGCCGGTTCCGTCATTGCGCATGACGGCGATACGGCCGTCCGCACGCCCTATGACCAGTGCGTGCTGATCATGCCATCCTTGCGGCTGTATCCGGGCCAGACAGCCGTAAGGCTCGGCCGCTTTGTAACCGCGCCCGTTTAGGTCTTCGCGGCGTCCGTTTCACGCAGCGCGGTTTTCAGAACCTTGCCGTAGTTGTTCTTCGGCAGTTCCGTGACGAACCGGTAATCCTTCGGGCGTTTGAACCGGGCGATATTCTCCAGGCAGAAGGCGTCCAGTGATGCCGGCGTCACGCCGTTTTCCCCCGCGACCACATAGGCGACCACGACTTCGCCCCAGTCGGGATCGTCCCGCCCGATGACCGATACTTCCGTCACGCCGGGGTGGCGCAGCAGAACTTCCTCGACTTCCCGGGGGTAGATATTCGTGCCGCCGGATATGATCATATCCTTCGACCGGTCCTTGAGGGTCAGAAACCCGTCCGCGTCAAAGGAGCCCATGTCGCCAGTATGCAGCCAGCCCCCCTTCAGCGCCGCAGCCGTCGCTTCGGGATTGTCCCAGTAACCGTTCATGACAGCATCGCCGCGCACCAGGATTTCGCCGGTCTCGCCAACGGGAAGGAAGTTGTCGTCTTCGTCCGCGACGCGCACTTCAACGATGCACTGCGCGGCGCCGACCGAGCCGAGCCGC
>JAQCHR010000368.1 GCA_027619655.1 Pseudomonadota bacterium | reverse complement strand
CCGGATGAAATGGATTTGCCTGCTTGTATCGCGGCATGGCACGCTGACGAGGTTCCGGAGGAGGGGGAATGCGCATGATTCGGATTGCCTTGACGGTTGCCGCCATTGGCCTGTTCCGGGCGCTGCCCGTTCTGGCGGCGGCTTCTCCGGTATCGCTGGGCGAAAACACCCTGCATTGCGCGGAAAGCGGCGCGGTCGGGTTCCGCTGGGACATCCAGGGCAATGTCGCGCAGGGTGCGTTCCAGAAGGAAAGCTTCACGGTGCAGGTGGTGTCCGAGACCGAGCGGATCATCCAGTGGCCCGGCATGCCCCTGCTGCACTACAACTGCACGAAATCGACCGGCGGCTATCACTGCAGCGCGGAAGGCGGCGATATCGAGTTTCCGATCATATTCGGCAAGGACGGCTTTACCCGGGCCTTCCTCTATGGCCCGCCGGTCGGTGGCGACCCCAATATCTATGTATCCTACGGCGTCTGCCTGAAGCCGTAGCCGCCACCGTTGCCGTCACCCCTTGGGCGGCGCCATCCCGTCCGGGTCGGTCTTGTGGACGCGCCGTGTCATGAAGGTGCCCAGCCCGGTGGCGACGATCTCGCCCTTGTCCGTATGCACGTCGCAGCGCACCGCCGACGAGCGCGACCCCGCGCGGACGACATCGGCGGTGCCGGTCAGGCGCGCGCCGGTCGCCGCGGCCAGGTAGTTCACCTTGAGCTCCAGCGTCGCCATCGGTCGCAGCCTCGTGTCATAATTCCCGCCCGCCGCCGCCGTGGCCATCGCCACATCGATCAGCGAGGCGATGACGCCGCCCTGCACCACGCCGCGCAGGTTGCGCATCTCTTCCTTGATATCCATGCCGACGACGGCGTGCCCGTCCTCCATGACCTCGTATTCAACGCCGAGCCATTTGCGAAAGCCTTCATCGGGCATGTCCGTTCCCCCTGGTACCGGTGCGAATTGAAGTGTTGGCGGATTGTCCGGACCGGGGGCGGTTTTTGCAATTGCATTTTGCACCTTGACCTTCCAGCTTTTGGAAGGTGCATATGCAACGGTGCGGTAGCCGGCGATTCCGGCGGTGAAAGGGATCATTGAATGGATGGCGACAGGGTCACGCGTGACGCATTGACGGCGGCGGATGCGGGAACGGTTCGGTTCCGCGTCGAGGGGATGAGCTGCGCCGGCTGTGTCAGTAATGTGGAAAAGGCGCTGGCCGGCGTTCCCGGGGTCGACGGGGTGTCCGTCAATCTGGCGACGGGGCTGGCCGAAGTCGGCGGCCATGCCGCGTCCCGCGACCTGTTCGCGGCCGTGGACGGGGCCGGTTATCACGCCGTCGATGACGAGAATATCGAGGGCGCCGAAGCCGTGGCCGCGCGCGACCGGCGCGACGGGCTGGTGGTCCTGGCGGCGGCGGCGCTTACCCTGCCGCTGGTGGCGCCGATGCTCGCCGCACCCTTCGGTTCCCACGCGATGCTGCCGGGCATGGTCCAGCTTGTCCTGGCTGCCCTGGTCCAGTTCGCCATCGGCTGGCGGTTCTATGCGGGGGCGGCGAAGGCGCTGCGCGGCGGTACCGGCACCATGGATGTGCTGGTCGCCATCGGCACCAGCGCGGCCTTCGGGCTCAGCGTCTACAACCTGTTCGTCGCGGGCGGCGCGGCGCA
Source organism: Pseudomonadota bacterium (assembly GCA_027619655.1). GTDB lineage: Bacteria > Pseudomonadota > Alphaproteobacteria > UBA8366 > MarineAlpha4-Bin1. Next base: position 2,469 of record JAQCHR010000368.1, on the reverse strand, counting down.
TCTGTATTTCGAGGCCTCGGCGGCGATTGTCACCCTGGTGCTGTTCGGCCAGTGGCTGGAAAAACGGGCGCGGCACGGCACCTCGCGGGCGATCCGCGAACTGATGCGGCTGCGGCCGGAAACGGCGCTGGTGGAGCGCAACGGCGAGGCGAAGCCGATACCCGCGGCGCAGGTCGGGGCGGGCGATATCGTCATCGTGCGGCCGGGCGAGCACATCCCGGTCGATGGCACGGTGCTGAAGGGCGAAAGCGAGGCCGATGAATCGCTGCTGACCGGCGAAAGCATGCCGGTGGACAAGCGGCCCGGCGATCCGGTGACCGGCGGCAGCGTCAATGGCGACGGCGTGCTGCGGGTGCGGGCGACCCGCGTCGGCCGGGATTCGATGCTGGAACGGATCATCGCGATGGTCGCGGGCGCGCAGGCGGCGAAGCCGCCGGTGCAGCGGCTGGTCGACCGGGTGACCCATGTCTTCGTACAGGCCGTGGTGGCCGTGGCGCTGGTCACCGGGATCGGCTGGGCCATCGCGGGGGCGGGGGCCGAAACCGCGATCATTACGGCCGTCGCCGTGCTGGTGATCGCCTGTCCCTGTGCGCTGGGGCTGGCCACGCCGACGGCGATCATGGCCGGCACGGGTGCGGCTGCGCGGGCCGGAATCCTGATCAAGGACGCGGTCGCGCTGGAACGCGCCGGTTCGGTCACGGCGGTGGTCTTCGACAAGACCGGCACCCTGACCATGGGCGCGCCCCAGGTCACCGATATCGTCGCCGGTGACGGTGACAGCGACACGCTGCTGCGGCGCGCGGCTGCAGCCCAGCAGGGCAGCGAGCATCCGCTGGCGCAGGCGGTGCTGCGCGCGGCGAAGGATGCGGGCCTGTCGCTGCCGGCACTGGGTTCGTTCAACCGCGTCGGCGGCAAGGGGCTTCGGGCGGAAACCGGCGGCGAGACGCTGCTGATCGGCAACCGGGCGCTGATGACCGACGAAGGGTTCGACACGGCCGGCATGGAAAGCCGCGTCGCGGCGCTGGAGGATGCGGGCAAGACCGTGATGTGGATCGCGCGGCAGGGCGGCGGGATCGACGGCGTCATCGCGGTGCAGGATGCCCTGCGGCCGGGCGCCGCCGAAGCGGTATCGGTGCTGTCGTCGCGCGGTATCAGAACGATCATGCTGAGCGGCGATAACCGGCGCACGGTCGCCGCCATCGCGGCCGGGCTGCATCTCGACCGGTTCGAGGCCGAGGTCCTGCCGGCGGACAAGGCCAGTTTCATTGCGGATTTGCAGGGGCAGGGGCTCGTGGTCGCGATGGTCGGCGACGGGGTGAACGACGCGCCGGCTCTGGCGGCGGCGGATGTCGGCATCGCCATGGGCGGCGGCAGCGACGTGGCGATGGAGGTCGCGGCGGTCACCCTGATGCGCGGCGACCCGCGCCTGGTGGCGGATGCGATCGCGATCAGCCGGGCGACCGCACGGAAGATCCGCCAGAACCTGTTCTGGGCCTTTGTCTACAATACCGTCGGCATCCCGCTGGCGGCGTTCGGGTTGCTGAGCCCGGTCTTCGCCGGGGCGGCGATGGCGTTCAGCAGCGTCAGCGTGGTGTCGAACGCGCTGCTGCTGACCCGCTGGAAGCCGGTTTCCCGGACAAAGACGGGTAGGAGGGACGCATGAATATCGGCGAGGCGGCAAAGGCGTCGGGCGTGCCCGCCAAGACGATACGCTACTATGAAAGCGTCAGCCTGATCCCGCCGGCGCAGCGGACCGATTCGGGCTACCGGACCTATGACCGCGACGATATCGCGCGATTGCGCTTCATCCAGCGCTCGCGCAGCCTGGGATTTTCCGTCCGCGATGTGGGCATGCTGCTCGACCTGTGGCATGACCGGTCGCGGGCCAGCGCGGAGGTCAAGGCGCTGGCAACCGCGCATATGGCGGAAATCGACCGCAAGATCGCGGAACTGCAGTCGATGCGGGAAACCCTGCGCGACCTCAGCGAACGCTGCCATGGCGACGACCGGCCCGATTGCCCCATCCTGGAAGGTCTCGCGGGGCGTTAATTGCCCGAGCCTGCCGGGAATCGTTTGATTTCGTAAAGGAAACCCGTCGATTATGGCGGCCATGCAGCGCAACCCGAAAAAACGGACCCGGGCGCCGGTGCGTCCTTCGCGGCCGGGAGGGCGCGTCCGCCGCCATGCGCGTCTGCTCTACGGTATTGCGGCGGTTTTCGGGGCCGGGATCGCGGTCGGCGCCCTGCTGGGCGGCTGGATCGCGCGGGACGATACGCCGGGCGCCGGGGTCGCGATCGACCGCATCCGGCCGGCGCTGGAAGTGCCGGTCCGCGCCTATCGCCCGCCGGTGCGGGTGACGGAACGCAACCAGCCCGCCCCGGACAGCATTGAACCGCAACCGGACCCGCCGGCGGAGCCCGCCGCCGCGCCGCCGGTTGCGGCGGTTGCCGAATCCACGCCCGCCACAGC
>JAQCHR010000367.1 GCA_027619655.1 Pseudomonadota bacterium | reverse complement strand
CATAGGCCTTGAACCGGGCGATCTGGTCGTCATTAACGGTCAGGTCAGTGGCGCCGTCGATGGAAATCGAATTGTCGTCGAACAGCACGATCAGACGGTTCAGCCGGAGATTGCCTGCAATCGACGCGGCTTCGTGGCTGATACCCTCCATCAGGCAGCCGTCGCCAGCGAATACATAGGTATAGTGATCGACGACATCGCTACTATGGCGCGCCGCCAGCATCCGTTCGGCCAGCGCCATGCCGACAGCGTTGGCGATGCCCTGGCCGAGCGGGCCGGTCGTCGTTTCGATCCCCGCGGCGTGGCCGAATTCCGGATGGCCTGCCGTGCGGCTGCCCATCTGGCGGAAATTGCGGATCTGATCCATGTCGATGTCGGGATATCCGGTCAGGTACAGCAAAGAATACAGCAGCATGGAGCCGTGTCCGTTGGACAGGACGAAACGGTCGCGGTCGGGCCATTGCGGGTCCGCCGGGTCGAAGTTGAGAAACCGGGTGAACAGGGCCGTGGCAATATCCGCCATGCCCATCGGCATGCCCGGATGACCGCTATTGGCTGCCTGAACCGCGTCCATGGACAGGGCGCGGATTGCGTTGGCCATCTGTTTTTGTGTGACGCCTGATCCCGTCACCGTTTCGGCAAGCGTCATGGAGTATATAACCCTGGCATGATGATCGCGGTTTGTTCCCGGCGGCAGGCTCACCACCGTGTTCCAGCCGCAACATGGCTGGCCGGTACCGATGCGTCAACGGTGTTTTCGCCGCCATGCCGCGCCGCCGGTTTTTTTCGCGCAGGCGGTCGGTTGACGATGTCCCGAGTGCCGCATATGGTCGTCAGGTCATGCGCGATGACGTATTCTGACTATGCTTGGCCCGCTTAAGAGGCTACATTAGTAAAATGAACTCTCGCCATGAAATCGCTCAGGAACGACTTGGACAGGCGCTCGCGCGCGTCGATACCGCGCTGGCCCGGAAGACGGATCCGGCAAATGCCGCCGTGTCGCGCGATCTGTTGTCGGCGGAGAACGCGAAACTGCGCGAACGGCAGGCCGCAATCGGGGAGCGGCTGGACCGCGCCATCGAACGCTTGCAAGCGATTCTCAAATAACGGGCCCCAGCATTCATGGCGCATCTCAACGTTACCATCAATGGCCGGAATTACGCGATTGCCTGCGAGGACGGCCAGCAGGAGCATCTGGGCCGCCTGGCGGACTATGTGAAGGCGCGGGTCGATGAACTCGTCGATTCCGTGGGGCAGATTGGCGATGCCCGATTGCTGCTGATGGCCAGCCTCCTGGTTTCCGACGAGCTTTCCGATGCCTATTCGGACCTGGAAGCGGTCCGTGCGGCGCTGGAAGAAGCGTCGCAGGCCGGGGCGGCGGCGGGGGCGGATGAAACCACCGTTCTAATCGAGCAGATGGCCGCCCGCATCGAGGCTATTGCGGAACAGCTCGAAGCAACCTAGATATTGAGCGGGCGGTTGCTGCGCTGTTTGTGTAGTCACCATTTCCCAGGGGCGATAATTTCTCAACGGGAGCTGCCTCTGCCAGGATCCTGGTCCTGACACGCGGTGCCCACCTAGTAACCTAGGTCCTTGAGGAATTGACTGGACTCACGGCTGTTGTGGCGCCGCCCGCTTTCCTTCCGGCGATGGGTTCGCCCTGACGCACCATAACGCCTGGTATTCTGGATTTCATGACATCGCTTTCCGAAGAGAAGAAACGACTGCGCCGGACGGCGACGGCGCGTCGCGACGCCGTGGCGCTCGGCAACGACATCGGCGCCGCATTATGCGCCCGTTTTGACGATATTGACCGCGCAACCGACGGCCTGGGCTGGGTTGCGTCCGTTTCCGGCTTCTGGCCCATCGGCGGCGAGGCGAATGTTATGCCGTTGCTGCGGTCGCTGGGCGACCGGGGCCTCGATATGGCGCTGCCGGTCGTGCCGAAACGCGGCGAACCGCTGCTGTTCCGGCGCTGGCGAACGGATGACCCCATGGATTCCGGCCCGTTCGGCATTGCCGAACCGCAAGCCGCAGCACCGGCGGTCGAACCGGACCTGCTGCTGGTGCCGCTGCTGGCCTTCGACCATGCCGGCGGTCGGCTGGGTTATGGCGGCGGGTATTACGACCGGACCCTGACCGGGCTGCGGGCGCGCAAGCGCATCCTGGCTGTCGGCGTGGCCTACGCGGCGCAGGCCTGCGCGACGGTGCCCTGCGGCGATAATGATGCGCCGCTGGACTGGGTACTGACCGAGACCGCCGCAATTCCCGTGGCGCCTGAAACACGACAGCGGCAGGAGCCGGCATGAAAATATTGTTCTGCGGCGATATCGTCGGCCGCGCCGGCCGGGAGGCCGTGATCGAACACGTGCCGCTGCTGCGGCGCAGCCTGGGTCTCGACTTCGTCATCGTCAATGGCGAGAACGCGGCGCATGGTTTTGGCATAACGGGAAAAATATGCGATGAGCTGTTCGAGTCCGGCGTCGATGTCATTACCGGCGGCAACCACACCTGGGACAAGAGCGAGATTATCCCGCTGATGGACCGGGACACGCGCCTGCTGCGGCCAGCGAATTTTCCGCCCGCGACGCCGGGCCGGGGCGCCTTCGTGTATACCGACAGGGCCGGCCGGCGCATCAAGGTGATCAACCTCATGACGCGGCTGTTCATGGAATTGCTGGATGACCCGTTCCCGGCCATTCAATCGGAACTGCCGCCCGGCGCGCCGAAGAAAAGCGGTTTCGACGCCGTCATCGTCGATATTCACGGCGAAGCGACGAGCGAGAAGATGGCGCTCGGCCATGTATGCGACGGTCGCGCCTCCCTGGTCGTCGGCACGCATACCCATATCCCGACGGCGGATACCCATATCCTTGTCGGTGGCACCGGCTACCAGACCGATGCGGGGATGTGCGGCGACTATGATTCCGTCATCGGCATGGAAAAACAGGGATCGATCAACAATTTCCTGCGCAAGCTGCCGCGCGAACGGCTGACGCCGGCCGTTGGCGAGGCGACGCTGTGCGGGGTCTATGTGGAAACGGATTCGCAGACCGGATTGGCGAAATCCGTATGTCCTGTGCGTTGCGGCGGGCGGCTTTCGCCCCAGTTGCCAGTGATGGATGCGACCTGACCGGCAGGCCGCAATTCCGGATATACACAGGCGTTTGCTTCAGGTTCGCTTGGCTTTTTCCGGTTCCGGTTTCGGCGGCGCCACCTTATCCGCGGCCTTGGCAAGGCTCTGTACCAGTTCCAGCCCGACGGGCCCGCCATCGCCCTTGATGTTGTTGCTGATGATGGCGCGCAGCGCGTCCGCATGGGCGCTGACGACTTCCACCGCAGCGTCGTCGCAATCCGAAATGTTCTCGATGAAATTGCACAGCGAGCCGCCGATCACCGTAAGCAGATTGTACCCGAACGTGGATCCCATACCCCTGATGTCATGGGACTGGTGAAAAATCTCGTCGAAAACCGCCGCGCGGTTCGCCGTGTCCGATTTGGCGCGTTGCACGGTCTGGAAAAGCTCTTCAAGCTGTCGCTGCGCCCGGCCGACATATCCGTTGCCATGTTTGACGATGACCTTTTCCGCGCGCGACAGCATTTCCTTGGTCAGCGGACCGCTGCCGCTTACTTTCTTGCGGATGGTATTCGGGACCTCGACGATCTCGGCCATCTGCCGGGGTTTGCCGTCACGACCCAGTTCTGGTTCTTCTTCAGCCATATTGCGCTCTTTCGAGATAAGATATCCGGCCTGCAGTACCAGATAGCCTGCTGGCGCCGGAACATGCAATTGCGGAGTCGAGTTGCGCCGGACGCTCAGTCGTCGTCATCGTCGCCTCCACCGCGCCGGTCCATGCCCATGAAATCCTTGATCGTGCGGCGTCTGTCGGGCCCAAAATAAACCGACTTCCGGACAAACTGGCGGGGGTGTTCGATAATCGTGGCGATTCGCGTATACAGCCCGTTTGCCGTAATCGGCTTGGCCAGAAATTCGGTAACCCCCACATCGCGCGCTTCCATGACCCTGGTACGCGCCGTGTGGCTGGTCAGCATGATGATCGGCACGAACGGATTCGGGCTGTCGGCGGCGGACCGGACCATCCGGGTGAAATCGATCCCGTCCAGC
>JAQCHR010000366.1 GCA_027619655.1 Pseudomonadota bacterium | reverse complement strand
ATGGCCTGTCCCTGGATCCGTCCGTTCCCGTCAGTCGAAAACGACGTCCATGCCCGCCGCGGTCAGCGCGGCCGCCCGCGCCTGGAGCCAGCCGGTATCGAAATCCGCCACCGGCTTGGCCGAATAGGCTTTCCAGGCGTCCGTCAGCGTTTTCTGCCGCTTCACGGCCTGGGCCTGGTGGGCTTCCATATCCGCGGTCCAGACGCCGACTTCCTTCCAGTAATTCACCGCGCCGTCATGCCAGGGAATCACCCACCGGAACCCCTGCCGGTCGCGCGCCCAGCCGTCAACGCCCGGCGCCGCCGTCTTGAAGTCGTCATAGCTGGTGTCGATGGCCTTCACCAGGCTGTAGACCGTGGCCGAATCGTAATCGTCATTGGTGAGCAGCACGGGATAGAAATAGCCGGAACCCTCCCACGGGTTGTCCCTGGAGAAGCCGGGCCCCTGGGTTGCCATGTGCCGCTGCATCCAGGGGGCCGCGCCCTGCAGGCGCTTCCAGCCCTCGGCATCCTTGTGGTCCATGTTCAGATAGGCGACGCCGCGCGGCGATGCCTCGATCCGCGAGATATGCGGCGAGACCGATGAAGACGCAGCGGCATCGACCTGGCCGTTGATGATGCCGTCAAGCGACGCCTGGAAGCCGCCGAACTCCAACTTCTTCACATCGTCCCAGGTGAGCCCGCCGAAACGCAACGCCGAGGTCGCATTCTGGTTCAGCGCGGGCGCGCTGCGCACCCAGGCGACGCGCTTGCCCTTCATGTCCTTGTAATGGGTAACGCCGATATCCTTGGCCACGGCAAGGCCGATCCCGGCGCCGCCGATGGAGGCGAAGACCATGCGGATCGGCTGCGGCCCCCAGGATTTGGCGCCGAATTCGTAAACCCCTTCCTGGCCGAAATAGAGGGCGATCCCGCAGGCGCAGAAATCCGCCTTGCGGCTCTTGATCGGCAGCATGCGGGCAATGTCGTTCTTGCCCGTCTTGACGTTGACCTGCGAATTGAACTTCGATTTCAGCATATTGCCGAGGGCAACGGACTGCTGATAGCCGGTCGAAGACGTGCCGTAGGCCGTCCATGTCATCTGCGCCGGCAGCTTGACATCATCCGCCTGCGCGGCGGTCGCCGAGAGCGCCAGAACAGCGCCGAATCCGAGATTCCTGATAATTCCGTAAATGTTACCTCCCTAGGGTTTCCAAATCCGGCAAGCGGACATCTGGCGGGCCCGCTGTTCGACGGACCCATTCGCTTTTTTTTGCGATATTGCTGTAACGTTACCAGCAAAAACCCGGTCGCTGCAACCGCCCATGGTGTCAGGCCCCGGCAAACAATACGAAAAGGCCATGCGGACGATGATACCGCCGGCCGGGAGGACCAGGAAAATGACCCGACGCTTCATCGCCGCGCTCATGCGGCACGAGACCAATACTTTCTCGCCGGTCCCCACGCCGCTGCGGGATTTCGGGCGGATCGGCCCCACAGACGGGCCGGCGCGCGGCGCAGAGGCCTTGCGGGTCTATCGCGGCACCAACAATCCGGTCGCCGCCTATATTGACCTTGCGGCGGCGGAAGGCGCGGAGTTGGTCTTCCCCATCGCCGCCAACGCCCATCCCAGTGCCCCCGCCCCCGGCGAGATCGTGGCGCTGTGCGCCGACGCGATCTGCGCGGCGGTGGCGAAGGGTTGCGACGCGCTGTTCCTCGACCTGCACGGCGCGATGGTGACGCAGGAACATGACGACGGCGAAGGCGAATTACTGCGCCGCATCCGCGCCGTCGCCCCGGACCTGCCCATCGCGGTGGCGCTCGATTTCCACACCAACCTCTCGGCGGCCATGGTGGACAACGCCACCGTCATCGCCGGCTACCGCACCTATCCGCATATCGACATGTACGAAACCGGGGAGCGCGCCGGGCGCACGCTGATCCGGGCGCTGAACTGCGAGGTCGACCCGGTCATGGTCTGGCACTCGCTGCCCGTCCTCACCCATATGAACCGCCACGCGCCGTCGATGCAGCCGATGCGGGACATGTATGCCAGGGCCATCGCGGCGGAATCATCCGGCGCGGTGCTGAACGCCTCGGTCTTCGGCTGTTTCCCGCTGGCCGATATCCCGCATGTCGGGCTGAGCGCCATTGTCGTCGCCGACGGGTCGCGCGACGCGGGCGAGCGGCTGCTCTACGACATCCTGCGCGAAGGCTGGGACCGGCGCGACGAATTTGTCTTTGCCGTCGAACCCGTCGCCGATTCTATCGCTGCGGCGAAGGCGTTCGACGACGGCCCGGTGCTGCTGATCGATCATGGCGACAATACGGGCTCCGGCGGTAACCAGGATGTCATGGCGGTGCTGGCGGAAGTCATGCGCCAGGGGCTGGAGGACGTCTGCGCCGGCCCGTTCTGCGACCCGCAATCGGTCGCACAAATGATCGCCGCCGGAGTCGGCGCGACCGTCACGATCCAGCTGGGTGGCAAGGTGGACATGCCGGCCATGGGGCTGCGCGGCGAACCGCTGGAAGTATCCGGCATCGTGCGGCGCATCACCGACGGACAGTTCACCGTCACCGGGCCGATGTTCACCGGCGTGGCGCTGAATATCGGCCGCTGCGCCGTGCTGGATACCGGCAGCGTGGAGATCCTGGTCAGCGAGGGGCGCTACGAACCCTTCGACACCGGCGCCTTCACCCATGCGGGCATCGACCCGGCGCGCAAGAAATATGTGCTGCTGAAATCACGCCAGCATTTCCGCGCCGGATTCGAACCGCTGGCAAAACACATCGTCATGGTCTCCGGTCCCGGCGCCTGCACGTCGGACTACAGCCTGTTTCCGTGGAAGAATCTGCGCCGGCCGATCTACCCGCTGGACCCGGAGACGGAATCCAACCTGCCGACGCAGAGCTGAAACGGCCCGGCGCAACGCTTGCGTCAACGGGGTACTGCGGCGACTAGCCCTTTGTCACGCAGTCGCGACGTCAAGGGCGCCCTGCAAATCCGCCATTTCCACCGGCTTGATGAGGATCTTGTAGGGCGCGTCCATATGAATGCGGTTAATCGTCCTTGGTTCGTCCGAGCCGGTCACGAAGATAATCTTGATTTCGGGAAATTTTTCATGAATGGCGAGGGATGCGTCGACGCCGTCCTGACGCCCACGCAGTCGCACATCCATCAGCACGTATTCCGGTTGCCGCTCATCGACGCGTTTTTCCGCGTCCGCGGCATTGTCCGCCATCCCGATGACGTCGACGCCGATCACTTCGCACACCGCGCGGATGTATTCGGCAATCAGGTAGTCATCCTCGACGATCACAACGGTCTTCCGGTCAGTCATGGGCATCACCATCTTCATACCCTGCGGAAAGGGTCACCGTGACCACTGTTCCCCTTTCCCGGTTCCAGACGATGGCACCGCGAAGCTGTTTGACGAGGCCGTCTATGATCTGCATGCCAACTCCCTTGTTCGGAAGGACGGAAACGCCGGATTGACCTATCCCGTTATCGGCAACGGTCAGCACGGCGGTGCCGTCGCTGTCTGGCGCGAACTTAACGGAAATTGTCCCGCCCTTACCAGTTTGAAAGGCATGCTTGATCGCGTTTGACACGAGTTCATTGACAAGCAGGCCCAGTGTGATGGCGACATCGATGTGCAGCCTGGTATTCTCGACATCGACGTCGATCGTGATATTCCGCTCAGCGACATTGTACGCCGCGGCGATATTCCGGCACAGTTCGTCGCAAAATTTCCTGGTCAGGATTTCCGACGGTGCCGGGCCGGCAAGCAGCAACTGGTGTACGGCGCTGAGCGCCTGGACGCGACCCAGCGTGTCGCGGAACGCGTCCTTGGACTCCTGATCGTGCACATTCTGGGACTGGAACCAGATCAGGGCCGTGATCTGCTGCAGGTTGTTCTTCACCCGGTGGTTCAGCTCCCGCAACAGCAGATCCCGTTCGGCGACCGAAACCCGAAGGTCGGACATAACCGCAAGCATTTCACGCTCCGCTACGTTTTCAAGGGCCGCGTTGCGCAGCAACACCGCCGCCAGCAGTCCCATGATCAGGATGGCGAGCAGGCTCAGCCGGAAGTTTGGCGTAAACAGACCGGCTTCGGTGGCGACTTGGGTAGACGCCGCCATCTTGCAACATGACGGAATTGCAACGGGAAACACC
>JAQCHR010000365.1 GCA_027619655.1 Pseudomonadota bacterium | reverse complement strand
CGCGCGGGATAGCGGCGCGGACCATGTCATTAATTACGCGACGGAAAGCATCCGCGACCGGGTCAAGGAACTGGTCGGCGGCGCCGATGTGGTGTTCGACCCGGTCGGCGGCGATGCCTTTGCGCAATCGCTGCGCTGTATCAACGAAGACGGGCGGCTGGCGATCATCGGTTTCGCCTGCGGCAGCATTCCGCAAATTCCGGCGAATTACCTGCTGGTCAAGAATATCTCCGCCATCGGCATATCCGTCGGCGGCTACCGGCGCAGTCGCCCGGACCTGACCAGACTGACGCTGGCCCGGCTGAGCGAATGGTACGCAGCCGGCAGGCTGCATCCGCTTGTCGGCCAGACGTTCCCGATGGAACGGACCGCAGAGGCGCTCAACATGCTGCTGACCCGCAGGGCGACCGGCAAGGTCGTCATCATGACGCGCTGAAACGCGATCTTTCGCATATGAACCGACACGGGCCCGCTCGCCGCTACTGCCCTGCGCATGTGCCATTTGTCACGGAACCGGCAGGGTATATCGCGGAAAGACATGCAACGTTGTGGATCTGAACCGCCCATCTGCAATAGCCTCGCCAAAAAATATATGCTGGGACACGCCCCGTGAAGAATTCTAATATATAGCGTCGCATTTCATATTCATTGCGGTGCAATCATGGCTTCCGGCCACCAGACGACCCTTGATAAGGTCCGCGAAATCGCGGCAAATCAGGGGATAGCTGCTTCCCAAGTCACATTGAATTCAGACCTGAAAGACCTCGCGAAGGGCGTAAAAGCCAGACGGCTTTTTACGGCGCTCGAAAAATCCTTCGACATCGACTGGTCCGACTTCGACTTCGGTATCCATTTCATCAGTAAAGGGTTCTGGCGGGTATGGCCCTGGAACCTCAAACAGGACGGCATGCTTCTTGAAGCCCAAACCTGCCGGATATCGGACATTGTGCAGGCCGTCGATACCGGCCGCTATTCCGGTACGGATCACGTCCCGCGCCCGGCATGGCAACGTGTAGCCGTCTATACGTTGAGCAGCCTGTATTTCGCCATATTCGTCGTTTTGGTGTTATACGCGTTTTACTGGTTCCTCGACTTCTGACCTGCGCTCTACCCGTTGGCGCTCACGCTGCTTCGGCGTAGCACCCGCGCTCTATCTCCTCGATCAGGGAGGGTGCAGCGGGCGTCCAGCCCAGGTCCCGCCGGGCAGCGACGGCGCGGACGCGGCTGTTCGATCCCATCGTATCATTGGCCGGACATTCGCCCCACTCGGCCGCTGCTTCCGCCATCGTCACGGCCAGCGGTCCGCCCGCATGGCCCAGCATCCGCCCGATGGCCGCGCAGACCTCGCGCATCGAATTCTCGCCATTTTCGGCAAAATAGAATCCGCCAGCCGGCGCCTTTTCCAGCGCCAGCAGGTAGAGCGCGGTCAGGTCGTCGATATGGACATTCGACCAGATATTGGCCCCGGGGCCGGCATGTTTCGCGACCCCGTCTTTGCGCGCCAGCGCGATCAGCCACGGCACCTGCATGCTGTGCGGTTCCAGCCCTTGGCCGAGCCCGTAGATCAGCGCCGGACACAATACCACCGCGCGCACCCCGTTCGCGGCGGCGGCCAGGATATCCCGGTTCAGCGCCACACGCGCGGCGCGATTCGGCGCCGGCGTCAGCGGTGTTGTCTCGTCATACACCTCATCACGCGCCGCGCCGCGCGCCCGATTGCCCACGATGCTGGATCCGCTGGTATGCAGGAACGTCTTGTCCGACCCCGCAAGCGCGGTGAGGATTGCTTCCGCTGCCGGTCGGTGGTCGGCGCTGGCCGCATTGACCACCGCGTCCGCCGAAGCCGCCTCCGCCGCCAGCAGCACGGTATCGTCGAGCGACCCGATCACCGGTTCGATCCCGAGGCCGCGCAGCGCCGCCGCGCGCGATTCCGACCGCGCCAGTCCCCGTACCGTGTGTCCGGCAGAAACGAAACGGGCCGCCACTGAGCCGCCGATATACCCGGTCGCGCCGGTCAGAAAAATCTTCATGCCGCTTTCCCCCGTGATCATGCGCGGCGAATGTGATCGGAACGGTTGAAGGACGCAACGGGGAATGGATGGCCGCAAGATGCCTGTCCGGACATGCCCCTGGCGAAATTGCCATTCCTTCGCCGGCGCGGCATTAATCACAATCTTTTTCCGTGAAACACCTGTGTCTCTGACGATAGTATGCCGCATACACTTCCGGCCAACGGCATCCTGACGTAACCTGCCGGGCAATAATCCCGGCCAGGGCCGGCAACGAAAAACCAGACATAGGGGTCATTATGATACGGAGTATCTTTTTTGCGACAGCGATGCTGCTGGGATTGAGCGCTGCGGCGCATGCGGAAACATTCGTTTTCACCGCCATCCCGGACGAGGATGAAAGCCGCCTGCGGACGCGGTTCGACAAGGTCGCGACCTACCTGTCCGGCAAGCTTGGCGTGGACGTGAAGTTCATTCCGGTGAAATCCTACGACGCGGCGGTGACGGCTTTCCGCAATGACCAGGTACAGCTTGCCTGGTTCGGCGGCCTGTCGGGCGTGCGGGCACGGCAGCTTGTTGAAGGTTCCGAAGCCATCGCGCAGGGCTATGAAGACCAGTTCTTCATCACCTATTTCATTGCCAATACCAGCACCGGGTTGGAAGAGAGCAAGGACTTCCCGATGGGTATCAAGGGCAAGACCTTCACCTTCGGATCCAAGGGATCGACCTCGGGCCGGTTGATGCCGGAATTCCACATCCGCAAGGAACTGGGCGACGCGCCGGAGAAGGTGTTCAGCCGGGTCGGGTTCAGCGGCGATCATTCGCGCACCATTGCGCTGGTCCAGTCCGGCGCCTTTGAGGTCGGCGCCACCAATTACACGGTATGGGACAACGAAGTGAAGGCCGGCACGATCGATACCTCCAAGGTCCGGATCGTCTGGAAGACACCGACCTATCCGGATTACCAGTGGACGATCCGCGGCGACTTGTCGAAGAAATTCGGCGCCGGATTCAAGGAGAAGGTCACGCAGGCGCTGCTCGGCATGAACGATGCGGATCTGCTGGCGTCCTTTCCGCGCAAGAGCTTCGTACCGGCGTCCAACGCCGACTACCAGCCGATTGTCGATGTCGGCAAATCTATCGGTCTTCTCGACTGATGCCAGTGGCGCTATTCGACCTGCATGAAGCCAGCGCGCGGTACGAAGGACGCGTTGTCCTGAACAGCATCTCCCTCCGCATCGCGGAGGGAGAACGCGTTGCGCTGGTCGGCTGCAGCGGCGCCGGAAAATCGACCCTGTTGCGCATCCTGTATGAACAGCGCGCCGCGGAAGCCGCCCTGCTGCCGCAGGAACTGGGCCTCGTCCGGGTCCTGTCGGTCTTCCACAACATCTATATGGGGCGACTGAACCGGCATTCCGCCTGGTACAATCTCGCCAACCTGATCCGTCCGATGGCCCGCGAAGTGGACGCGGTCCGCGCCATGGCGCGGCGGCTGGGGATCGAGGAAAAACTGTTCGAACCCACGGGCCAGCTTTCCGGCGGCCAGCAGCAGCGCACCGCGGTCGGCCGCGCCCTGTACCAGGGCAGCGCCGTGCTGATCGGCGACGAACCGGTTTCCGCCGTGGACGACCACCAGTCCCGGATCGTGCTGCAGAACATCAATGACAGCTGCAAGACCGTCATCATCGCCATGCACGACACCGCGCTGGCAATTGAGTACACGGATCGCATCATCGGACTGCGCGGCGGCCGGATCGTCATGGATCAGCCAACGGCCGGCATGAACCCGGACGACCTCCATGACCTCTACCGTGGCTGACCGCGCCGGCGATCGCGGCGAAGCATCGCCCATGCTGCGCACCAGCCTGGGGTTTCTGGCGCTCGCGGTCGTGCTGCTGTTCGTCGCGGACATCGAAATCAGCACATCCGACCCCTGGACCGAGTTCGGCCGGATGGCCTGGGGCGCCGTCACGCCCGATTTCACCGCGACCGAGCAGTTGTTCGAAGCCATCCTGATGACCATCGCCTTCGCGCTGCTGGGCGTGGCGGTCGCGAATGTGTTCGGCTTCCTGCTGTCGCTCGTCTTTCATTACCGGCTCGTGCGAACCGGCTGCGCCTTCATCCGCGCCATCCATGAGCTGTTCTGGGCGATGATCTTCCTGCAGATA
>JAQCHR010000364.1 GCA_027619655.1 Pseudomonadota bacterium | reverse complement strand
GGCTTCACCAGCACCGAATTGCATGCGCCCCGCGCGATGCCCCGGCGCACCCGGTCCGCATTGGTCACCAGGTAATCGTCGCCGATAATCTGGATTCGGTGGCCGACAGCAGCGGTGAAAGCCACCAGCCCCGCCTCGTCATCCTCGCCCAGCGGGTCTTCGACCGATACGATGGGGTAGCGATCGACCCAGCCGACCAGCATCTCGGACATCCCGTCGCTGTCCAGCGAGCGGTTTTCCAGCCCGAGCCGGTACTGCCCGTCGGTGCCGAATTCCGAGGCCGCGATGTCGAGAGAGATCGACACCTCGTCCCCCGGGGTCAGCCCCGCCGCCTCGATGGACCGGACCAGCATGTCCAGCGCGTCTTCATTGTTGTCGAAGACGGGCCAGAACCCGCCCTCATCGGCCACGCCCTGCAGCTTGCCCCGCTTCGCCATCAGCCGCCCCGCCGCCAGATAGACCCGGGCCGTCCAGTCGAGGGTCTGTTCGTAATCCGCAGCACCCGTGGCGATGACCATGAAATCCTGGACATCGACACGGCGGCCCGCATGCGCCCCGCCGCCGAAAATCTGGATTTCCGGCAGCGGCAGAGTATGCGCCCGCAATCCGCCCAGCCGCCGCCAAAGCGGCATGCCGTCCGACGCTGCCGCCGCATGCGCCACCGCCATGGAGGTCACGACCGTGGCATTGCCGCCGAGGCGCGACTTGTTTGGCGTGCCATCCAGCGCGATCAGCGCGGCATCGACCGCATCCTGGTCGTCCGCATCGGCGCCTTCCAGGGCGGCATCGATTTCGCCATTGACCGCCGCCAGCGCGCGCCGCACGTCGTAGCCGCCGAAACTGTCGCCGCCGTCGCGCAGATCCACGGCCTCGCCGCTGCCCGTGGACGCGCCCGCCGGCGCGATCGCCCGCCCTTCGGCGCCGTCCGCCAGGGTAACGGTGACCTCCACGGTGGGCCGGCCCCGCGAATCCCAGACCCTGCGCCCCGTCACATCCGCTATCGAGCTATCCTTCATTCGCGCAGCATCTCCCGCCAGTAGGCGCGTATTTCTCCGAGGCTTTCCACCGGTCCATCCAGCATGGCCCGCGCCGCGTTTCGCACCGTGTTCCTGTCATTCTCGTCGGTGAGATATTCGACCGGCGACTTGCCGTCAATTCGCGCCAGCAACAAGCCCGGAAGCAACTGCGCCGTACGCGCGTCCAGCCCGGCGGTATCCTCCCAGTCGACCCGCGCCAGATAACGCGCCGCCAGCACGCCGAACGAGTCGAGCAGCAAGACGGTCGAATCGGGCGACCACAGGCATTTGAGCAGCAGGTGGTTGAGGCAGAAGGCGAGGTCGAAGGCGGGGTCGCCAAACCAGGCGCATTCCGCGTCGAGGAATACCGGCCCGTCGGGACCGATCAGGATATTTTTCGGGCTGACATCACCATGCACCAGCACGCGCCGGGTTTCCGCCGTAACCTGGACCAGCCGCGCGAAGGTATCCGCGAGATCCGGATGTGCCTGCCCGGTCGCCACCAGATAGGGTTCGAGCCGGATATCATAAAAGATCAGGTCGTTGGCAAATTTTTCGGCGCATTCCGGGTCGGCGGCGGTGGCGGCGTGAATCCGGCCCAGCGTTTCCCCGACAGAGGCGGCATGAGAAAGCACCACATTGCCGTCGCGCAACTCATTCTTCCATAGCCGGTAGCGCTTGGGGTCAAAGAATTCCATCGCGAAGAGCCCGGCTTCCGGATCGTGGCCCAGAATTTTCGGCGCGCAGGACGGAACGACCCGACGCGCCGCTTCGATCCAGGCGACTTCGGAGGCGTTGCGTTCCACGGGGGCCCGCCATTCCGCCTCGACCCGCAGCTGCGCCAGGGCGCGCTTCACGCAGATCGGCCCGCGCGCCAGGTTCACCCGCCAGATATCCGACGAGACGCCGCCGGTCAGCGGCGTGAATTCCGGCGCCTCGTCATCCGCGACGAGGTCCATCCGGCGCAATGCCGCCAGCAGTTCCTGTTGATTTTGGTCCACGGAAGCTCTCAGATATTCCGGTCTCGGAGTTCCTGGGCAATTTTCTTGGATTTTTCGAGAATGGTTTCCATATGCGGGTTGATCTTCAGGCCCTGCTCGAACGCTTTCAGCGCCGCCGCCTGGTCGCCAAGCTGGTCGTAGATCATCCCCATCCCGACAATCGCGCCAAAATGGCGCGGCTCCAAAGCCAGCGTCTGTTGGACATCCGCTACCGAGGCCTCGAAATTCTGCATCAGGTAATGCAGGGTCGCGCGCTTGTTCCAGGCTTCCGCCATATCGGGCGCCAGGGCGATCAGCGCATCGAAACTTTCCATCGCGAGCGGGAAATCCCGTTCCGCCATCGCGACAGTCCCCTGCCGCATCAGGATATTCAGGTCTTCCGCGCCGGCCTCCATCCAGATCGACCAGATCTGCCGCTCGATGCCGTCGGCTTCGCGCGCGTTAGTCGTTTTCTTGAGCTGGTCGAACAGCGAATCGAGACGCGGGTCAGCCTGTGTGGCGCCGGCGGACAGACCGCCCAGCGTCATCAGAAGTACCGTCAGGACTGCAAACAGGCTGCGCATGGCGGGATTATGCTAGCATGCGGATGAATCTACAGGTAGTCCCGAAATTCAGGCTTCTCTGCTTCCCTTTGGATGGCGGATAGCGACAATGGTGCGAAATCCGCGTTCCCTGGCGGTGCGAATCTGATACGGAATTCCGGCATGGTTGATACGGATGCCAAATACGAGGTCCTGACAAGCCGGGATAACCGCTGGGTGATCGAATCGATCCACCCGGCGCAGCCCGCCGCCATGAGCCGCGCCCAGACGCTGCTGGCGACAAACCGCCATGAAGCAGTCCGGGTGACCCGCATCGCCGGTTCGGGGCGCGAGGCGGTGGTCTTCGAGCAGGAAAACGCCGGCGCGGGCAAAACGCCCATGACGATATCGTCCATCGACGATGCCGCCCTGTGCGAGACCGTCGCCGACCTGTCGGCGGTCGAGGCGCGCAGGACAACCGGCCGCATCCTGCGGCGGTATCTCGCCGAACGGCATATCCTCGCGCTGGAACTGCTGCATAATTACAATCACCTGCGGGAACTCCAGCGGTCCGACCGGATATTCGACCAGGCCATACACCGCGTCGGTTCGGTTCAGGCCCGCGCGCTGGAGGAAGACGCGGGTAAGCGGGTCGACCTGCTGTACCGGCTCGCGACGCGGTTGATCGACGATGCGCGCGAGGCCGGCAAGACCGCTCCCTATCTGGCGCTGCTGAACGAACAGGGCCTGCCGGCGGCGTTGCAGGCCATCGACGATGCCATGATCGCCGAAGCCCGCCCGTTTTTTACCAATGTTGTCCTGGCGGATTACGTGGCCCAGGAAGGCGACTGGGATCGAAAGCTGTCGCTGGTGCTCGATCTGTTCGACCGCCAGCCGAATGACGCGGCGATTGCCCATCTGGACAGCATCTGCGCGGAATTCATGGAGGGGCCGGAATCGATCAAGGCGATCCTGGGGCCACAGCCGGACCTGACGGCCGCCCTGCGGGCCATGATCCGGCTGAGTACGGGCCATCATGATGCCGCCCGCGACCCGAATGCCCCCATGGCGCGGCTCAACCGGGCCATGGGGCAGTATGACATGCCCGTCACGCGGGCCACCCTGATGGAGCGGGTCGTGCGGGCGCTTTCCAGCACTCGAGCACTGACCCGGGAAGATGACACGGCCGACCGGAACGCCTTTATCGGCCTGCTGGGGGAACTGGTGACCCCTGGCGGGTTGCGGGGCGGCCCGGCGATCAGCGATTCATTGACCCGCCGCACCCGCATCGTCCTGAAGCGGGGCGAAGAAGATCTTTCCGCAGACGCCGCCATCGACAGCCTGCTGGAGCGGTTACCCAGCAATGCGGTCCGCATCGGCTACCTCCTCGATCTCAGCCGATCGGAATTCGGCGAACGTCACAGGTCCGCCGTCCTGACAACGCTGCTGAGGCTGGTCAAATCCATCGATTCGATCGCCAACCTGCTACCCGCGGGCAGTTCGCGGCAGGCGCTGGCGCAGGCAGTGACCGACCTGCGGTCCCGGATCGGCGATGACGCGCTGGGGGCCGAAATCGGCAGCCTGCTGGCCAAATCGCTCGGCGACCTCATGGAAGCCCCGCCGGAAGCCGTTCCGGAAGC
>JAQCHR010000363.1 GCA_027619655.1 Pseudomonadota bacterium | reverse complement strand
CCCCGCCGAATGCAGAAATTACCTCTTCAACGCAGGATATGGATCAATCTGATGTCATCAGACTCTAAAGGGCGGTGAGTTTCCTCACCGCCCTTTTTGTGTGCGCTTCTCGGACGCGGATGGTCGATCAGCTATCCGCCAGCATCCCGACAATATTATAGCCCGAATCCACATGCAGGATTTCGCCGGTCGTTCCCGTGCCCTGATCGGACAGAAGGTAGAGCGCGGCGCCGCCGATTTCATCGAGCGTCACATTCCGCCGCAACGGCGAATTTTCCGCCTGCCATTTGTAGACGAATCTCGAGCCGCCAATCGCTGCGCCGGCCAGGGTCCGCATCGGCCCGGCGGACAGGGCGTTGACGCGAATGGCCTGCGGGCCGAGGTCCGCCGCAAGGTACCGGGCGCTTGCTTCCAGCGCTGCCTTGGCAACGCCCATGACGTTGTAGTTGGGCATCACGCGCCGCGCACCGGCATAGGTCAGCGTCAGGATGCTGCCGCCGGTCGGCATCAGCGCCGCGGCGGCCCGGGCGATGGCGGTAAAGGAATAGCAGGAAATATCCATCGTCCGCGCGAAATTGTCGCGCGTCGTATCGGCGAACCTGCCGTTCAGTTCGGCCTTGTCCGAAAAGGCAATCGCATGCACGACAAAATCGAGCTGGCCCCATTCGGCCGCAATCGTCTCGAAAACCGCGTCTATACTGCCCTGATCGGCGACGTCGCAGGGCAGAACCAATGACGCATTTATGGATGCGGCCAGCGGCCGGACGCGCCTTTCAAGATTTTCATCCTGAAACGTCAGAGCAAGTCCGGCACCCTGCGCCGCAAGGGTCTGGGCAATACCCCATGCAATCGAATGATCATTCGCCACGCCCAGTATCAAACCGCGCTTGCCGTCCATCAGGCCTTGCGTTGTGGTCATTCGGCCCTGTTCACCGGTCCCCGGAACGGGTCAACCCGGTGATCCCCCTTTTGTCTTTTGCACTGCTCAGTGCCGGTTGATTACGCGTCGTAGCGCTTGAAAACCAGTGTTGCGTTCGTACCGCCGAATCCAAAGCTGTTCGACATGACATAATTCAGCGTCACATCATCCCGGCGTTCCATGATAATCGGAAAATCGGCCGCTTCCGGATCCAGTTCATCGATATGGGCGGAAGCTGCGAGGAAACGGTGCTTCATCATCAGCAGCGAATAGATCGACTCCTGCGCGCCGGCCGCCCCCAGCGAATGCCCCGTCAGGGATTTCGTGGAGTTGATGGCGGGGACGTCCGCACCGAAAACCGCGCGGACCGCCTGCAACTCCTTCACATCGCCAATCGGCGTGGAGGTACCGTGCGCGTTGATGTAATCGATCTTGCCATCGACGACCGTGGACAGCGCCTGCCGCATGCAACGCGCCGCGCCTTCACCCGAGGGCTGGACCATGTCGTAGCCGTCGGATGTGGCGCCGTAGCCGGCCACCTCGCCATATATTTTTGCGCCGCGCGCCTTGGCGTGCTCGAGTTCCTCCAGCACGAGAACGCCGCCGCCGCCGGCGATGACGAAGCCGTCGCGATTCTTGTCGAACGCCCGGCTGGCGACCGAGGGCGTATCGTTATACCTGGACGACAACGCCGGCATGGCGTCGAACAGCAGCGTAAACGACCAGTGCAGTTCCTCGCCGCCGCCGGCAAAGACGATATCCTGCTTGCCCCACTGGATCAGCTCGGAGGCATTGCCGATGCAATGTGCGCTGGTCGAGCAGGCGGAGCTGATCGAATAATTGACGCCGTGGATATGAAAGGGCGTCGCAAGGGTCGCCGAATTCGTGCTCGACATGACCTTGGGAACTACGAACGGGCCAACCCGTTTGGCGTTTTTCTCACGCATGGTATCGACCGCGGCCACCATGTTTCGCATGGACGGACCGCCCGAACCCATGATCAGCCCGGTCCGTTCGTTGGTGATGTCGCCTTCCTCGAGCCCGGAATCGGCAATCGCCTCCTCCATCGCGATATAATTATAGGCGGCCCCGTCACCCATGAACCGCATCGTCTTGCGGTCCAGCCGGTCTTCGAGATTGATCTTGGGTGCGCCATGCACATGGCTTCGGAAACCCAGCTCCTTGTAGGTTTCGCAATACTCGATGCCCGACCGGCCTTCTTTCAGCGAATCGAGCACTTCTTCCTTGTTGTTTCCGATACTTGATACGATCCCGATACCGGTGACTACGACACGTCGCATCGTTTATGCCTCGCTGGAACGGATCATTACTGACCTGCGTGTCATGAATATGATCCCGCTCCCAAATAAATACGTCGTGCAAAACAGCCGGATTGACGGAATTCGCCACTCATTGGCCCTATCATCCTGTTTTGCGCCATTCTCCCGTCTGTGCCGGTCAGCATACCGATATTCGCCGGAACCGGCACTTTAACTTTTCATGTCCCGGGCATGGTGGAGCCGGAAATCCGACATATCAAATCCGGCCCGGATCAGGAACCCTCAGCCGTTGTAAACAGGCCGACCCGCATGTTCTTGGCTTCGTATATCGGCTGGCCATCGACCCGCATTTCACCATCCGCGACGCCAAGCACCAGCTTGCGCATCATGACGCGCTTGAGGTTGATGACATATGTCACCTTCTTGGCGGTTTCCAGAACCTGGCCGGTAAATTTCACCTCGCCAACGCCGAGCGCGCGCCCCTTGCCGATGCCGCCCAGCCAGCCCAGAAAAAAGCCAACAAGCTGCCACATCGCATCGAGGCCCAGGCAGCCCGGCATGACGGGGTCATTCTCGAAATGGCATTTGAAGAACCAGAGGTCGGGATTTATGTCGAGTTCCGCGATAATCTGGCCCTTGCCGAATTCGCCGCCGTCTTCGGCAATCGATGTAATCCGGTCGAGCATCAGCATCGGCGGCAATGGCAGCTGGGCATTGCCCGGCCCGAACAGCTTGCCATGTGCACATGTGAGCAATTCCTCATATGAGAAACTGTTTTGTGATAATTTCACGCCCCATCCCCACGGCGGTACCCTGAATGCAGGGCCCGCTTTCATAAGCAATCATACACCATGATTCGGTATCTAACTTATGTAACGGTTTAATGCCGTTCATTCAACGATGCGTTAAACGTGTGAAACTGATCTAGACGTCCAGATTGGCGACCTTCAGCGCGTTTGCCCGGATGAAGTCCCGGCGCGGTTCCACCACGTCGCCCATCAGCGTCGAGAACAGGTCCGCCGCTTCCATTTCATGGGCAACCCTGACCTGCAGCAATGTCCGGGCATTCGGGTCAAGGGTGGTTTCCCACAACTGGTCGGGGTTCATTTCGCCCAGCCCCTTGTAGCGCTGAATGGAAATACCCTTGCGGCCCAGCGCCGTTACCTGTTCCAGCAGGTCGATCGGACTGGTAATCCGGGTCTCGCCATCCTTTGAGCGCAGAACCGCGATCTGGCGCCCGAATTTTGTCTGCAATTCGGCTGCAAGCCCATCCAGCCGCCGTGCTTCGGCACTTCGAAGCACATCGCCATCGATGCTGAATCGCTGGGTAACGCCGCGGAGGGTTCGACTGAAAGACAACCCGCCATCATCCTGCGGCCTGCCTTCCCAGCCGCGCTCTGTCTCCGGCGACAGGCTGTCCAGGCGGCGGGCGATATAGGAAGCGGTTTCGCCGGCGCGTTCGGGATCGGAGAGGATCGATGGGTTGAGCGCCCCGACTATCGCCGCCTGCTCCACGACGGTGCGATTGCCGACCTTGCGAATCAACGGCTCCATCAACTGGGCAGCCACCCTTGCTTCCGTTACGGCCAGATACAGATCCTCGCCGGCCAGTTCTTCGTTTTCCGCCAGAACCAGTGTCGCACCGGTCACGCCGTCGCGGATCAGGAACTCCTCCAACTCGTGATCGTTCTTCAGGTAGACGCCGGAATTGCCCTTCTTTGCACGGTACAGGGGGGGCTGGGCAATGTAGAGATATCCGCGCTCCACGAGTTCCGGCATCTGCCGGAAGAAAAAGGTCAGCAACAGCGTTCGGATATGGCTGCCATCGACGTCGGCGTCGGTCATGATGATGATGCGGTGGTAGCGGCATTTATCGGCGTTGAAATCGTCATGTCCGATCCCTGTGCCGAGGGCCGTGATCAATGTGCCGATTTCGGACGACCCCAGCATTTTATCGAACCGGGCGCGCTCGACGTTCAGAATCTTGC
>JAQCHR010000362.1 GCA_027619655.1 Pseudomonadota bacterium | reverse complement strand
GGCCATGATCGAAGGCAGCCCGCAGCAGTCGGTGGAACGCGGCAATTTCAGTGCGCTGCCGCCGATGCTGATCCTGCAGGGTACGAAGGATGAAAATGTGCCGCTGGAAATTTCCGAACGCTTCGTGGAAGCCTACCATGCCAGGGGCGGCGATGTGGAACGCATTCTGTTCCCGGACATGCCGCATGCCTTTGCCCAGAAACCGGGCCGGGATACCGACCGCGCCATCGAACTGATGAAGGGTTTTCTGGCGCAGCACGTGTGAGGCGAGTGGCAGTGGGACGATACGCACTTGCCATCGACCCGCCCTTCGCGCCACTCTAGCTACCCGCCCGGTCGGGCGACGGAACTGCAATGACATTCAATGAAGAATAAAGGGGACGAAGAGACATGGCCGAAGCAACAGGGCCGACATCGCCGCTGGCGATCTACCGGCAGCATTGCGAGCGTGGTGAGCTTGCCTATCAGGTATGCACCGATGACGGATCGGTGGTGTTCTTTCCCCGGCTGACGGCGCCCGGTACCGCGAGCCCGAACCTGGAATGGCGGGTCAGCAAGGGACTCGGCACGGTCTACGCCACGACGACCCTGTTCCCGCGCGACAAGGACCCCTATAACGTCTCCATGGTCGAACTCGACGAAGGCTTCAAGATGATGAGCCGCGTTGAGTCCATCGATCCGATGGAGGTCAAGATCGGCATGCGGGTGAAGGTGCGCATGATCCCGACGACGGACAAGCAGCCTTCCTATCCCGTATTCGATCCGGTGGAGGGCTGAACCATGACCAATCTCAGAGGAAAGACGGCCATCGTCGGCACCGCGGAATCAGATCTGGGCCTTGTGATGCCCGATATGACCATCGCCGACCTGATGGGGCAGGCGACGCATCGCGCGCTGGAGGATTGCGGGCTGAAACTGTCCGACATCGACGGTGTGTTCGTGGCCGCCAGCCAGTCGCGCATGGTCGGGCTGATGCTGTGCGAATATCTCGGCCTGCGGCCGAGCTATCTCGATTCGACCCAGGTTGGCGGTTCGTCCTTCATGGCGCATGTCAAACATGCCCAGGCGGCGATTGAATCCGGGATGTGCGAGGTTGCGCTGATCGCTTATGGCAGCACGCAGCGTTCTGTCAGCCGCGCTGTCGCGTCGTCCCGCGAACCGCTGCCCTATGAAGATCCCTACCGGCCCATGATGCCGCCCAGCGCCTATGCCATGGCGGCCTCGCGCCATATGTACCAGTACGGTACGACCCGCGAACAGCTGGCGGAAATCGCCGTCGCGGCGCGCAAATGGGCGCTGCTGAACCCGAAGGCCTGGGAAAAGGAACCGCTTTCCATCGAGGACGTGATTAACGCCCGCATGGTCAGCTATCCCTTCACTGTTCGGGACTGCTGTCTCGTCACAGATGGCGGCGGCGCGATCATCATGACCACGGCGGAACGCGCGAAGGACCTGAAGCAAAAGCCGGCCTTTATCCTGGGCGCCGGCGAAACGACGACCCATCAGAGCATTTCCAACATGCCGGACTTTACCGTTTCCGGCGCGGTGGAATCGGGGCGGCAGGCCTATACCGCCGCCGGCCTCAGCGCGAAAGATGTGGATGTGGCGATGCTGTATGACGCCTTCACGATCTGCACGCTGATGTTCCTGGAGGACCTCGGTTTCTGCAAGAAGGGCGAAGGCGGCGCCTTCGTGGAAAACGGCGGCATCGCGCCGGGTGGCCACCTGCCGGTCAATACCAGTGGCGGCGGGCTGTCCTACTGTCATCCGGGCATGTACGGGCTGTTCGTGCTGATCGAGGCGGTGCGGCAGATCCACGGCGTCTGCGGCAAGCGGCAGATCGAAAACGTCAATGTCACGCTGGCACATGGCAATGGCGGCGTTTTCTCCAGCCAGTGCACGGTGCTGCTGGGCAGCGAAAACACTTTGTAGTCTTTTCGGACGGCATTCCGGCATCTGCCGGTTTCCCGTCCGGCGGAACTGCGGTACAAGGCGGCCAACAACTTGGCGTGAACAGCCACGGCGCGGGCTTTTGGTTGCGCGCCCGGAACCACAAACGGAGAAACGGAATATGGCGACGGAATGGCCAGATAAACTTTACGACCAGCTGAAGGCGGCGGGGGTAACCCAGTTCGCCTATGTACCTGACGCCGGGCATGCGACGGTGATTGACCGTTCACTGGCGGACCCCGATGTGCATTCCGTGGCGCTGACGACGGAAGAAGAAGGCGTTGCGCTGTGCGCCGGGGCGCATCTTGGCGGGGCGAAGGCCGTGCTGCTGATGCAGAGCAGCGGCGTTGGAAACTGCATCAACCTGCTGTCCTTGATCCAGGGCGGCCGGTTTCCGTTCCTGACCTATGTCACCATGCGCGGCGATTTCGGCGAGGCGAATTCCTGGCAGATCCCCATGGGACAGGGCTCGCAGCCGGCGCTTGAGGCGATGGGCGTCAAATGTTTCAGGGCCGAAACGCCGGAAGAAGTCGCGGAGATCACGGAAGCGGCGCTGTCGATGGTGTTCCAGTCAGGCATGTCGATTGCGGTCCTGCTGACGCAGCGGCTGATCGGTGCGAAAGCGTTCGGGTAAAGGGAGAAATCAACATGGCTGAAAAATCCAAGGCACTGGGCGCAGGGCGCTCCGCCGGCAAGACGGCAACAGGTCACCTGGAACGGCGCGCCGCGGTCAAGGCGATCCTTGGCGATACATCCAGCGAGGACATCCTGTTCATCACCGGCCTGGCCGGATCCAAGAATGACGTGCTGGAAGCGGTCGGCCCGGACAGCAAGCGGATTTATCCGCTGTTCGGCGCAATGGGCGCGGCCACCGGCATGGCGCTGGGCCTCGCCCTGGCGCAGCCGCACAAGCGGGTTGTCTGTGTGACCGGCGACGGCGAACTGCTGATGAATGCCGGTACGCTGGCGACAATCAGCATCCTCAACCCGCCGAATCTCAGCATCCTGTGCGTCGATAACGAACATTACGGCGAAACCGGCTTCCAGCGGTCGCATACGGGGCTTGGCGTCGATCTGGCAAAGATCGCCGAAGGCTCCGGCATCCAGGCGGTGCGCACGGTCATCAACGAGGAAGACATCCCGGAAGCCTCGCAGGTGCTCTATTCCGGCAATGGGGCGTCGTTTGTGCTGCTGAAGGTCGGGGTCAGCGATCCGCCCGCGGTGCCGCGCAACCGCGATGCTTCGACCAACAAGGACTGGTTCCGCGAACAGGTTCTCGGCAAGGCGTAGGCGTTCTATAGCACATCAGTTTTGAATGGAGCGGCGCGTCCCGGAATGTCCGGGGCGCGCCGTTTTCTGTTCAGCCGCCGCTGCCTTCAAGTTTCGGGATGTCCGCGATTTCCAGCAGGAACTTGCGCAGGACTGCTTCGGAAAAACTCCGGTCCTCGTTTACGGTTACGACGAAACTGCCCGGGCCCGTGATGATGTTGTTCTTGAAGGCTTCCTCGACATCGTAATTGACCGGCCGTCCGTTGCATTGCCGGCACAGGATCGCCAGCCCGTTGATGGTGATCGCGCCGGCGGATGCGGCGGCCCGCGCGTCGGCAATTGATATCCCGCTCCAGTTATTGGCGCTGTCACCGGAAAAATCGATTACCCGCCTCGTGCCGACCAGATCGTTGCTTTCGATCAGCGCCTGACCGAAGGCGATGGCGGCGCCGATGGCGTTAGGCCCGATGGCGAGGCGCGGCGTTTCCACCAGGATTTTCGCCACTGCCGCGGCGCTTTCCGGTCCATCGACGATGGTCCAGGGCACGACGATTTCCTGCGAAAACTGGTCGCCCCATTCCACATAGGTCACGGCGATCCGCCGGTACAGCCCGTCGCGGATCGCGCTCAGCACCTTGGGATGGGTAATCGCATCGGCATAGCCCTGGCGCTGCAGGCGGATTTCCGCCTCGTCGATCGATCCGGACGCATCGGCCAGCAGCACGAGCTCCACATCGACCTTGTTTGCTTCGGATGTACCGCTTCCCTGCGCCGCCGCGACGCCCGTGGCGCCGAGCAGCAGGATCAGTGCGAAACCCAGACGGCGCATGGCTATTTCAGCTCCTTTTCAAAGAAGGCCAGCAGCTTGCCCCAGGCGTCTTTCGCCGGGCCTTCGCGGTACCGGTCCACTGCTGTCCGGTTTAATTTCAATCCCAACTGAGCAGCATCTGATGAGGGTGGTTGTCTGGGTCA
>JAQCHR010000361.1 GCA_027619655.1 Pseudomonadota bacterium | reverse complement strand
GGGCCTCGTATGGGGGGCGGGACCATCGCCGGTGGCGCCTACCCCCGCCGGTGGCGCCGCCCACCCGTCATGATCCGGGATGCGCGTTGGCGCTGGGCAATATGGGGTGGCGTACTCGTCTATCTCGTGCTCGCTATCGGGTCAGTCGACGTGAACTGGGGCCGCGCCTATGAAGGGCTTGAGCGCGGCTGGCGATTCGTTCGGGGGTTCCTTGCCCCGGATTTTTCAAGCCGTTGGAGCGATATAAGCCAGGGACTGGTCGAGAGCCTGACGATGACGGTGACCGCGACGGCAGTCGGAATTGCGATTTCAGTGCCTATCGGAATCGGCGCCGCCCGCAATGTCGCGCCGGTCCCGATCTATCTAGCCTGCCGCGCGATCATCGCGGTCAGCCGGGCGCTCCAGGAGATCATCATCGCAATCCTGCTGGTCGCCATGTTCGGGTTTGGTCCCTTCGCAGGGTTCCTGACCCTGTCGTTCGCCACCATCGGGTTCCTCTCCAAGTTGCTGGCGGAGGACATCGAGGATATCGACGAAGCGCAGGTCGAGGCGATCAGGGCGACCGGCGCATCCTGGCGTCAGATTCTGAACTACGCGGTCCAGCCGCAGGTCATGCCGCGTCTCATCGGTCTGTCCCTTTACCGGCTGGATATCAATTTCCGCGAATCCTCCGTGATCGGTATCGTTGGCGCGGGGGGAATCGGCGCGACCCTGAATACCGCGATCGACCGTTACGAGTACGACAGCGCCGGAGCGATCCTGCTCATCATCATCGGCATCGTCATGCTGGCTGAATATTCCTCCAGCCATGTCCGCAAGTGGGTGCAGTAATGCCGGTCGTGCAGACGCCGTCCGGTCCGGCATGGCGGCGGCGAACGCAAGGGGCGCGCCTGCTGCGATGGGCCGGCTGGTTCGCGCTCGTGGCCCTGTGCGTGTGGTGCTGGAACATCATGACACAGGACACCATTTGGGCCTTCGTCCATGACGCGCCGCGTCAGGCCGCCGACATCGGCGGGCGCATGGTACCGCCGCGATGGGCCTATATGGAGCGCCTCTGGGCGCCGCTGTGGGATACGATCAACATGGCGACGCTGGGGACGCTCCTTGGCGTCATGATCGCGACGCCGATCGCATTTCTGGCGGCCCGCAACACAACCCCCAGCCTGATAGTGTTGCGGCCGGCCGCCCTGTTCGTCATCGTCGCGTCGCGTTCGATAAATTCCCTGATCTGGGCCCTGCTTCTGGTTTCCATCCTGGGGCCGGGCATCATGGCTGGTATCATCGCCATCGCCTTGCGATCGATCGGTTTCGTTGGCAAGCTGCTCTACGAAGCAATAGAGGAGACGGAAGCCAGCCAGATCGAGGCGATCACCGCAACCGGTGCCAGCAAGGCGCAGATTCTCAATTACGGCATCTGGCCGCAGTTGGCGCCCGCGTTTTGGGGAATTTCCGTGTTCCGCTGGGACATCAACATCAGGGAAAGCAGCGTGCTCGGACTCGTCGGCGCGGGCGGGCTCGGCCTGCAACTGCAGGCATCGCTCAACGTCCTCGCCTGGCCGCAGGTCACGATGATCATCCTCGTCATCCTTGCGACCGTCGTTATAAGCGAATGGATCTCGGCAAAAGTCCGCCACGCAATAATATGAAAATGGCGCTTGCGGCGATCCAATGCCGGGTTAGCGAAGGTTCGGTAAGGGGGTTTAGAAATGGTGCGCCCGGGAGAATTCGAATCCCCAACCTCCTGATCCGTAGTCAGACGCTCTATCCAATTGAGCTACGGGCGCGAATGGCCGTGCCTCGGGGGCGCGACGGCGCGGAACCTACTCAATAGGACCCGGCTTCGCAAGGCCCTATGTTGCACGGGGTTATATTCCGCAGCCGAAAAGCGGCTTGTCCCCCGCAGAACCCTCCATTAGTATCCGCGAAGTATGATAATAAAATCTGCGTTTATTGACAGTTTATGTTAATGAATAAGCAGTCTATTGTTATTAACAATAAAATGTCAGTAATCCCGGGGCTAAGTATTATAATGAAATTTCGGGGCTATACCGTAGGGCTTCTCGCTGCATCCCTGCTCGCAGGATGCAGCGGAGCTGATGAAGCATTGTGGCCGACACTGTCCGGCTCGGATCCCGCGGGCACGCCGCCGCCGGCTCAGTCGGATGTTTCGGCGCCGCAGCGTATTGATATTCAGGCGCCGCAGCCTTCCACATACGAGGCCCCGGTCCAGACCAGCCAGGCGCCCGTGGAAAGAACGATCGCCGCCCCCGTGGCGGGCACGCCGACGGGCACCTTTGTCGGTCGCAAGGTTGAGCAGATGCGCAACGACCTGATCAAGCTGCAGGATTCCGTGCGCGCCCTGAATGGTCGGATGCTGCAGATCACGAATGAAAACGTTGCCGCATCCCAGCGTTATCATGCGGTCGTGGCGGAAATGAATGCCAGGTTGCAGATCGGCACCACCCCGGGCAACCCGGTCATGGTGAAGCAGTGGAACGACGCGCAGCAACAGCTTGAACATATCGCGGAAAGCCTGAGCCATATGGACAAGCTTTCCAATGACGCGGCCAGCGAAGCGGGCCTGTCCGCCTGGCTGCTGGACAGCGTACGCGCGACCTTCGCGCTGAGCGGCGCCGTCGACGAGGATCACCGGCAATTGCGTATCCTGGAGGATGAGGTCAACAGCACCGTTGTGCTGATTGACAGGCTGCTGAATGAATTGAGCGAGGATGTCTCGCGCCAGACGACCTATGTCGCCAACGAGCGCCGCAATATCACAACCATGTCGCTGGCGGTGAAAAATGGCGAACTGTACGGTACCAGCCTGGTCAACCGCGCCTTCGCGCAGAGCCAGAACCTGGCCAGCGCCGCGGCGCAGGCGTCCGGTCCATCCGTTGGCGAGCGCCCGCTGGTCGTCATCCGTTTCGACCGGCCCGATATTCCCTACCAGCAGGCATTGTACAATGCGGTCAGCCGGGCGCTGGAACGCAAACCGGATGCGTCTTTCGATCTGGTCGCGGTAACCCCGAAACGGGGCAGCGCGGCGCAGACGGCCCTGAACAGCACGCAGACCAAGCGCAATGCCGAAGCCGTGCTGCGGACGCTGGCGGATATGGGGCTGCCGGGAAACCGCGTGAAGCTGTCGGCGACGACAAGTCCCGATGTCGAAGCGAACGAGGTCCAGATTTTCGTACGCTGATTGCGGCTTGCCGCAGGAAATCGTCGCCTGATCACCGGATTTGACTGTATGCTGGGTTTTGGCTCTCGGGCCGGGTCATGCATGCGGTTAAACCGGGATCAGGTATGAAAGCGTTTTCGTTCCTTCTTGTCGTCATTCTGGCCATCGCATCGCCGGCTGCCGCGGAAAATTCCGGCCGGCGCGATCTGATCGTCAGGGTGATCCAGCAGCAGCTCGATGCCTTTGGCCGCGACGATGGCGAGGCGGCGTTCAGTCATGCGTCCCCGGATATCCAGACCCGGTTCGGAACCGCGGCGCATTTCATGGAGGCAGTTGCAAGCGATTACGCGCCCTTGCTGCGGCCCCGGTCGGTGACCTTTCTCGACCTGTTCGACGTGAAGGAGACCGGGGGGATCGTCCAGCGGGTGCTGGTGACCGGGCCGAAAGGCGCGCAGGTCATGGCGCTGTATACGATGATGCAGCTGGAATCCGGCGCCTGGCGAATATCGGGATGTCTGCTGGTGACGGCGCCGGGCAATCCCGCGTGACCGGGCCGAGGGAATATCCGGTATCCTGGGAGGAGATGCACCGCAACGCCCGGGCGCTCGCCTGGCGATTGCTGGAACGGGGGCCGTTTGACGGTATCGTGGCGATCGCGCGCGGCGGCCTTGTTCCCGCCGCCATTGTGGCGCGCGAACTCGAAATCCGCCTGGTCGATACGGTTTGCGTGGCGTCCTATGACCACAAGGAACAGGGCGATGCGCAAATCCTGAAAAATATCCGGGGCGATGGCGCAAACCTGCTGATCATCGACGATCTGGTGGATACGGGAACCACCGCTCAGATTGTCCGGAAAATGCTGCCCAGGGCGCATTTCGCAACGGTTTACGCGAAGCCGGCAGGCCGGCCGATGGTCGATACCTTCGTCACCGAAGTCAGCCAGGATACCTGGATACTGTTTCCCTGGGATATCGAGTCGCCTGTGAAGAACTCTGATTCCGTTGGTTTTCTGTGGGTTTTAAGCTGATTTGAAGCAACGGGAT
>JAQCHR010000360.1 GCA_027619655.1 Pseudomonadota bacterium | reverse complement strand
TGTTGGCGGCCCGACCGCGAACATGTACCGCATGGCCTGCAAGGACAAGGAAACCGAAGCGGTCTGCCGGCGCCCGTCCTGCGTGTTCCCCGGCATCTGCAAGAACCTGAACACCAGCCATGACAACCTGATCAAGCTGTACCAGAAGGCGCGCGAACTGCCCGGCGTGAAGAAGGTGATGGTCGCCTCGGGCGTGCGCTACGACCTGGCGGTGCGCAGCCAGGCCTATGTAAAGGAACTGGTGACCCATCATGTCGGCGGCTACCTGAAGATCGCGCCGGAGCATACCGAGGAAGGCCCGCTGCGGCGGATGATGAAGCCGGGCATCGGCGCCTATGACGAATTCAAGAAGATGTTCGATGCGGCGGCCAAGGCGGCGGGCAAGAAATACTTCCTGATCCCCTATTTCATCGCCGCCCATCCGGGCACGACGGACGAGGACATGATGAACCTCGCCATCTGGCTGAAGAAGAACGGCTTCCGCGCCGACCAGGTGCAGACCTTCCTGCCCTCGCCCATGGCAATCTCGACCGCGATGTACCGCTCGGGCGTCAACCCGCTGAAACCGGTGCGGCGCGGCGCCTCGGAACCGGTGGGCAATGTGAAGAACCTGAAGCAGCGCCGGCTGCACAAGGCCTTCCTGCGCTATCACGACCCGGAAAACTGGCCGCTGCTGCGCGACGCGCTGAAACAGATGGGCCGGGCCGACCTGATCGGTGCGGGCAAGCGCCACCTGGTCCCCAACTGGCAGCCCGCCGGAACAGGCAATGGCAGCGGCGAGGGCCGGCGCACCGGGCGCAAGCACGGGCCGCAGAAATTCCTCACCAAGGGCATCCGCGAAAAACTGCCGCCCCGCGCCGGCCCGGCGGGCTAAGGCAGGTCGCAACCTTCGCGCTCACGTAACCTGTCATCCCGCACTTGATACACTGTTGTCCGGGGTGACAGGGGGCGTTCCAGGGAAACAGGGAACGTGCCGGTGGAAATTGCCGGGTCAGGAGCGGTTCGCGGCGGCGGCCTCGAGTGCGGCGATGTCGATCCTGGTCATCGTCATCATGGGCTCGAAGGCGCGCTTTGCCTCGGCGCGGTCGGGGCTCGTCGTCAGATCAAGCAGCCGCCGCGGCGTGATCTGCCAGGAATGGCCCCAGCGGTCTTTGCACCAGCCGCAGGCGCTCTCGGCGCCGCCATGGCCGATGATCGCGTTGCAGTAACGGTCGGTTTCTTCCTGGCTTTCGGTCAGGACCATGAAGCTCACCGACTCGTTCGGCACGAAAAGCGGGCCGCCATTCAGGCCGATGAAGCGCCGCCCCAGCACGGTGAACTCGACGGTCAGTTCACTGCCTTCCTGCCCGTCGGGAAAATCGCCCGGCGCCGCATTCGCCCGGCCGACATGGCTGTCCGGAAAGGTCGCGGCGTAGAATTCGGCCGCCCTGCCGGCTTCCCCGTGGTCGAACCACAGACAGGTCACAAGTTCGGTCATCGCTCGATTCTCCTTCTGTCCGGTTCCTGACGGCCCGTATGCGCCGCGCCGGCGGTTACAGCCGGGCGAGCAGATCGGCCTTTTTCGCCTCGAATTCCTTGTCGGTCAGGATGCCCTTGGCATGCAGCCCGGCGAGCCGTTCGATCTTGTCAAAGATGTCGTCATCCGATGCGCGCGCGGCTGGCGACGGCTGTGACATATGTTGTGGCGGCAGGGGCTGCGGCGGCAGGGGCTGCGGCATCATGGCTGGCGGCGCGGCGGCCGGCAGTTCCGGCCCGGCCGATTGCTTTGGCGGTTCGGGCCGGGCGGGTTCCGTCGCTTCGGCTTCCTTGCCGACGACGTCCAACTCGGCGACCCGCACCAGCCCGTATTGCGAGGTGAAGGTGATCGACTGGTCACCGCCCTGCTGCTGGGAGAAACCGCCGATCCGGTGGTCCCTGGTGTCGTAGACCGTCACCGTACCGGCGATATCGATCGCGAGGCGGCGTGTGTCCGAGAAAAAAAGGCGTAGCGCAGGTCGTTCTGGGCGCCGGTCGAGGCGGGCTGGCCCAGATCCTCCGGCCACCACTGCGACGACCGGAAGGCCCCCGGCACGAACAGGCTCGAGCCGCTTTCCATGCCGCCGCCCATGAAGGTGGTGGCGCCGCCCTGCGACTGGGATTGCGACTGGTGGCGGAAGGGCTGGGTCATGTCCTCATCGCGCGCCAGGCCCGACAGTTCGGTCGCCAGCCCGTCGACCCGGGCCTTCAGCCCGTTGTTAAACATGTCGCCGACCATGGTCATCCCGCCCAGCGACCATTGCCCCATGCCGCCGAGATCCGGGTGGTTGAACTGCGCCTGCGTGCCGCCGCCGGCCATGACCGCCAGCAGCATATGCTCGACCGCGTCGAGGCTGACGCCGTGGCGGTCGGCAATCCCGCTCAACCGCGCGACGCCTTCCCTGCTGAGTTTACTCATCGCCTTGCTCCGGATTTTTCGATTGCCCTAGCGTGCCGGGGCCAGCCGGCAACATAGCCGAATTCCGCCGCGCGTCTCGTTAAATCGCACCGACCGCCCGAATGGCGGACCAGGGCGCCACGCGCCGGCCGCTTGTCAGCCTGGCGGATTTGCGCCACGCTGGCAGGGGTTCGCCGGGGAATGCCCCGCGTCCCCCTTCGCCGAGAGGTCCCGCCGATGAAGAACATCGCCTTCACCCTGGTCATGATGCCGCCGCAGACGCCGGTGCGGCGCGAATGGGCGGCGCGGGTCGCCGCGGAGGATGTGGGCATCCGCGTGCTGCAGCCCGAAACCGTGGAGGAGGCGATGCGCGACATCGTCGAGGCCGAGGCGGCCTTCGGCGTCATGCCGCCCGAGGTGCTGGAAAAGGCGCAGCGGCTGCGCTGGCTGCAGGCGCCGCAGATCGCCCCGCCCGCCGGCTTCTATCATCCGGCGCTGGTCGAACACCCCGTCGTGGTGACCAACCAGCGCGAGATCTTCAACGACCATATCGGCGCGCATATCATGGGGTTCGTGCTCGCCTTCGCGCGGGGCTTCCACTACCTGTGGCCGCAGCAGGTGCGGCACGAATACAAACAGCCGCCGAAGGATACCGGCATGGTGCACCTGCCCGAGGCGACGGCCCTGATCCTCGGCGTCGGCGGCATCGGCGCGGAGGCGGCGCGGCTGTGCCATGCCTTCGGCATGACGGTGATCGGCGTGGACGGCCGCCGCGAAGACATGCCCGAAGGGGTGGCCGAAATGCACAAGCCGGAAAGGCTGGACGAACTGCTGCCGCGCGCGGATTTCGTCATCATGACGATCCCGCACACGCCGGCGACCGAGGGTCTGATGGACCGGGACCGGCTGCGGCGCATGCACAAGGACGCGTTCCTGATCAATATCGGGCGCGGCATGACCGTGAAGCTCGACGACCTGGTCGCGGCGCTGCATGCGGGCGAGATCGCGGGCGCGGCGCTGGACGTTTTCGAGATCGAACCGCTGCTGGCGGACCACCCGCTATGGGACGCGCCGAACGTGATCATCACCCCGCATACCGCGGGATTCGGCCCCTATCTGGACGACCGGCGGCTCGACATCCTGCTGGACAACTGCCGCCGCTTCGCGAAGGGCGCGGAACTGCGAAACATCGTCGACAAGACCAGCTGGTTCTGACCGGCCGTTCCGGCGCCCTGTCAGCCGGCTTGCGCCTCTGCCGGCGCCTTTTGCGGCGGCGCGTCAGGGGTCGCCGCCGGTTTCTCGGCCGGCTTTTCCTGCGATTTCATAGCGGGCGGCGGCGTGTTGATGGAACCGACATCGCCGGCGATCTGGCCGCCATCCTCGACCGACAGGCGGCCGTAGCGGACGGTGCCGCCGATTCGGCCGGTCTTGTGCACCGTCAGGCGGTCGCGGACCGTCAGTTCGCCGTCGAACCGGCCATGGATTTCCGCTTCATCGACCGAGACGGCGCCCGAAAACGTGCCGGATTCCGCGATGTGGATCACCCGGCTGTCCATCGACGCCTCCACATGGCCCTCCACATGCAGCGTATCGCAATCCTCGATCGAAGCGCCGACGAGCCGGATATCCGGCCCGACCGTCAATCGCCCGTTCGGCCCGCCTTTTTCGGGCATGGAAACCCGCATCGGCTGGCGATCCATCCGGACCTGTGACGGAATCTCCGTTTCCCGCTGCCCGCTGTCGTTTCCGCCCTGTTTTCTGAACATGTCTCGCATCCCTTTTCTGACCCCGCGGTCCGTTGATTCCCTGACGA
>JAQCHR010000359.1 GCA_027619655.1 Pseudomonadota bacterium | reverse complement strand
GGACCCATTCGAAATGGGTGTCCTGCCGGGACGACGCGATCCTGACCTTCGCCACCGCGATGACCGGCGAGGCCTTCGATATCCTGCGCCAGCATTCCATCCTGAAACTGTCGATGGAACCGGAAGCCGCCGCTAGGGTGGATAGCAGGTCCTTCGACGCGGGCGTCGGCGCGTCGCAAACGGATGGCGGGCTGCTCAACCAGTTGTTCGGGGTCCGGGCGCTTGACCTCAGCGGCGGCGACCGGCCGTCTTCGATGCGGGATTACCTGTCCGGCCTGCTGATCGGCAGCGAGATCGGCGCGATGCAGGGGCTGTTTCCGCACGGGGGCAACGTGACGCTGATCGGCGCTGGCGCCCTTGCCGGCCGCTATGCCCGCGCCCTGCAGGGTTATGGTATCGCCTCGGATTCGCTGTCCAGCGAGGACGTCACGGTCCACGGCCTTGTCGCCCTGGCGAAAACTGTCCACTGGCCGGGAGAATGAAGAACATGACCCTGCGCGCATTCCTGGCTGAAATGCCGCTGGCGGCGATACTGCGCGGCGTTCACCCCGAAGAGGCGCTCGATGTTGCGCAGGTCCTCGTCGATACCGGAATCCGGATCATCGAGGTGCCCCTGAACAGTCCCGAACCCTTTGTGTCCATCGGCCGGATCGCAGCAGTGTTTGGTGACCGATGCCTGATCGGCGCCGGCACCGTGCTGCGGCCCGGCGATGTCGACCGCGTCGCCGATGCCGGCGGGCGGCTGGTCGTCGCGCCGAATTTCAATGCCGATGTGGTATCGCGCGCGCGGGTGCTGGATCTGATTCCGGTGCCGGGCGTGCAGACGCCGACGGAGGCCTTCGCGGCGCTGGATGCCGGTGCGGCCGCCCTCAAGCTGTTTCCTGCTGAAATCATCCCGCCAAAGGCGGTGAAGGCCATGCGGGCGGTGCTGCCCGGCGATACGCTGCTGCTGGCTGTCGGCGGCATAGGGCCGGACAATATGGCGGCCTATCGGGAAGCGGGGGTTAACGGTTTCGGTATCGGCTCGTCGCTCTACAGGCCGGGGCTCGCCATATCGGAAATTGCGGTGCGGGCGCAGGCCCTGGTCGCGGTCGCGGGCATGCCGTCAGCCGTCCATTAACAGCCCAGAAACGACATCCCGGGGCATTTGTGCTGGCGCGAGCTGCGCATGTCGCGCACGGCCTGCCCCAGCAGATGGGCGGCCACTTCGCCTGTTTTCCGCGCCTTGACGCTGTCCAGATTCCGGGCGCGGCGTGTCAGGCGGATCGCCTGTTCGCAACTCCGGTTCAGTGCCTGAAAATCGACTGGTATCATGGCAATCGCTCGCAGTGAGGGTGTCTCATATCTGTAACATGCGCCAAAAACGGGATTTCCACTGTGACAGGCATCACGGCTGTCGGAATATTTTACGATTGGAATGTACCTATCCAGTTACCATACAGAGCGTTGGTAACGTTGCCGTTTTGCCTAAATACGGGTCGTCGGCAGGGGAATTGGCGGCGTCCTGGTGTCGGGAAACTTTACAGATTCTGTCAGGAATTTTCCCGAAAACCAATAA
This sequence comes from Pseudomonadota bacterium, assembly GCA_027619655.1. Classification (GTDB taxonomy): domain Bacteria; phylum Pseudomonadota; class Alphaproteobacteria; order UBA8366; genus MarineAlpha4-Bin1. The sequence goes on along the minus strand of JAQCHR010000359.1, from coordinate 2,670 downwards.
TTAATTATAAAATCAATATGTTACAGGTGTGGCCCGATAATTGCTTTTCCTGCGGCCACACAACAGTGTTCCTTGGAGGGGACGGGGGTGGGCGACTGAGACAGTACCTTCGTATTTGAAGCATCATGTCGAAAATTGGCTCCGGCGGTCCGATTATTCGGGCCGCCGTTTTCGTTTCCGCCGGCGCAACGGTGCGCGAACTCTGCGAAGGGCATCAGGCGACCTCGAACAGCCCGGCCGCCCCCATGCCGCCGCCGATGCACATCGTGCAAACCACCCGTTTTGCCCCACGGCGTTTTCCTTCGATCAGTGCGTGGCCGACTAACCGCGCGCCGCTCATGCCGAAAGGATGGCCGATGGCGATCGCGCCGCCATTGACGTTCAGCAGCTCATTCGGGATGCCGAGATAGTCGCGGCAATACAGGACCTGCACCGCGAAGGCCTCGTTCAGTTCCCACAGGTCGATATCGTCCATTTTCAGCCCGTGCCGTTCCAGCAGCCGGGGGACGGCATAGACCGGGCCGATGCCCATCTCATCCGGCTCGCAGCCGGCAACGGCAAGCCCGCGGAAATAGCCCAGCGGTTCGAGCCCGCGCTGCTCGGCCAGCGTCGCATCCATGACGACCGTCGCCGAGGCGCCGTCGGAAAGCTGGCTGGCATTGCCGGCGGTGATGAAGGCGTCGTCGCCCATCACCGGCTTCAGCCCGGCCAGGCCGTCCAGCGATGTCGTCGGCCGGTTGCCCTCGTCCTGCGACAGGGTGACGGATTCCGAACGGGTCTCGCCCGTATCCCGGTCGGTGACGATTTTGCTGGTGGTCATCGCCACGATTTCGTCGTCGAACCGGCCGGCCTGCTGCGCCGCCGCCGTGCGCAGCTGGCTCTGCAGCGCGTATTCGTCCTGCGCCTCGCGGGAGATTCCGTAGCGTCGGGCCACGGTTTCCGCCGTCTGGATCATGGTGTCGTAAAGGGCGGGCTTGTGTGCGCGGATCCAGTCGCTTTCCTCGTGATAGCTGTTGCGGTGCCCGTTCACGGTCAGGCTGACCGATTCCAGCCCGCCCGCGACCATGACCGGGACATGATCGACGATGATCCGCTGCGCCGCCATGGCGATGGTCTGCATGCCCGATGAACAGAACCGGTTGATCGTGGCGCCCGAGGTGGTTTCCGGCAGTCCGGCGCGGATGGCGATCTGGCGCGCGATATTGCCCCCGGTCGCACCCTCCGGCATGGCGCAGCCCATCAGGACATCCTCGACCTCCGCCGGGTCGATGCCGGCGCGCTCGACCGCATGCCGCACCGCATGCGCCCCAAGCTCCGCCCCATGCGTGTCGTTGAAAGCGCCGCGATAGGCCTTGCCGATCGGCGTACGCGCGGTGGAGACGATAACGGCTTCCTTCATGGGTGATGTGTCCTTCGCATGAATGGCAGGAGACATAGCGTAGCGCTCCCGGACGATGCGGCGCAACGGCGGCGCGGCGGGCTTTGATGGAGCGGCGGCTTGCGGCATACTCCGCCGCAGGCTGCAATACCGAACGAAGGAAACCGCACATGGCCCGGATGGAAGACCTCGTCGAATCGGAGCAGGAACATCTGAACCACCTGCCGCTGCCGACATTCGAGACGACCCCCTGGGTCGCGGGGCCGCCGCTGGCGGAACGCCGGGTGGCGATCGTGACCTCGGCCGGGTTGAGCCTGCGCGGCGAGAAGCTGTTCACGCGCGGGGCCGCGGATTACCGGGTCATTCCGGGCGATGCGGATACCGCCGCTGTGCTGATGAACCATGTGTCGGTGAATTTCGACCGCACCGGCTTCCAGGACGACGTGAATGTCGTCTACCCCATCGACCGGCTGAAGGAGATGGCGGCGGACGGGGAAATCGGGTCGGTCGCGGATTTCCATTATTCCTTCATGGGGGCGACGGATACGGGGCTGATGGAAGCCAGCGCCCGGGAACTGGCCGGTATGATGAAGGAGGACCGGGTCAACGCGGTCATCCTGACGCCCGTCTGACCCAACTGCACGCGCGCCGTGAGCGCGCTGGCCCATTATTTCGAGGAAGAAGGCCTGGCGACAACCGCTATTGCGCTGGTGCGCCACCATGCGGAAAGGATCCGCCCGCCGCGCGCCTTGTGGGTGCCGTTCGAGCTTGGCCGGCCGCTCGGCGCGCCGGACGAACCGGACTTCCAGAAACGGGTGCTGCGCGCGGCGCTGGCGTTGCTCGTATCGCCGGACGGGCCGGTGGTGCTGGCGGATTTCGACGAGGACGCGCCGGGGCCGAAGGCAGAAGACATGACCGGCTGGGTCTGCCCGGTCAGTTTCGGCGCCCCGCCCGTTGCCGATGCGAGGCCGGTATCCGCCATGCTGCAGGAAATCGCCGAACTGTCACCCTGGTACCAGTTGTCGCTGGATCGCCGCAAACGGACGATGGTTGGCGTCAGCGGGCTGGAGATCGAGGCGGCGGCGCGTTATGTGGCGGCCTTCCTGGACGGAACCCCCGCCGAGAATCCGATGCCGGCCCGGGCCCCGGCCTTTGGTTTCAAGGACGCGTTCACCGATATCCTGGCGTATTACGCCGAAGCGGGAACCGCGCAGCCGGGCAAGCGTTCCAGCCAGGAGGTGCAGGGCTGGTTCTGGGACCGGACCGCCGCGGGCGCGCTGATGCGGCAGGTC
>JAQCHR010000358.1 GCA_027619655.1 Pseudomonadota bacterium | reverse complement strand
ACTGCCGGGTTACCGCCTTTGCGTGGTCCGGGTTCACATCCAGGTACAGCGATGTAATCCGGGTCAGGTCGCCGCTCGGCAGGCTGTCTTCGGGGCGTCCGCCGGACCGAAGCAGTCGATAGATCGCGGCAAACACGTTTGGCGCCAGATTGACCGACCGGCAGGCAATCGCGAGATTTTCACCGCCGGCTTCGAACATGATCCGCCTGAGTTCCGGCAGCGGCAATCCGCTTGCCTGGGCCAGCATGGATTGAAACGTCGGGATTTTCCCCTCGCGCAGCGCCTTCACCATACGGTGCTGGGCGACTTCATCCAATGTCAGAAGCGACATCAGGGAATCATCCGCCGGCTTCACGGCATGGCCGCTTTCATGCAGGCTGTCCTGAACCGCACCTTCCATGGCATCGTCGAAATCGTCCGGGCTCATTTCGAAGCGGAACAGGATATCCTGCCGAAGCGCTGCCGATACCCACCAATACATCTTCTGCGCCATTTCCTGGCTCAGTTCGCGCCGTTTCAAAAGGGGCTTGCGATAAGCTTCTTCCTGTTCCGAGAGATAGACCAGACGCGCGAGGGATTTGACCGACATGGCGCTACCGCGGTTCTGGAGCAGGGTAGCAATGATGATGGGATTATTTGTCTCGACCAGGGCGTCGGAAACCGGCTCGCTAACCTCGGGACGCATCGATACCGCCAACTGGTGTTCCATCGTGCGATGCTGGATGATTTCGATAAGTTCGGAATCCCGCAGGACCATACTCCGCTGCAGGATCGGCAGCGCAACCTCGATCTGGTCATTGGCCAGTTCGAGAATAAGTTCGCGCGGCGCATTTTCAACAAGCGAGAGTTTTTGCGCCAGCTTCTGCCGGACAGTCGTTTCGACATCCCGGACCAATTTGCGCAGGATGTCGTGCATTATGGCCTGCTCGGATTCATTGAGCGTGCCGTTTTCAGCGCCGAACAGATCGCCTACAGCAGAAGCAAGTGTTTCTCTACCGGCGCGGGAACGGTCACGGGCCAACGCAAGAAGGGAATCCAGATTGCCGACTTCCGGCCGTTTGCGCCATGGAACCGTTTCTTCTAGGTGCTGCATGATATCCATTTTTTTATCTCTGGAGGCGTAGCATCGCCGGTTATGATTAAGGACAAGCTTGGTTAAATATTGGTTACTCTCGCACAAAACTTCTTGAGTAGAGGGACGTCGCTGAACCAATGCCAGATTGAAACCATAGATTTAATAATCCGCTAAATTGTTCATTTAACAAATTATTAAGTTCGGGGAAATTCAATGCCGTGGTTTTATTTTGCCGTATTTCTGCTGGTAACGTTTCCGGCGGTAGCGGCACCGCCCGAAGACCGGCCCGGTCAGAAATTCCATATCCGGCCCTCGGAAATGCCCGTGCCATATGCAACGCGAAGCGCGTCAAACGGGACCGACGTGATCAGGCGCCGCGCCAACCAGACACCTGTGGTGCCGGCAGGATATCAGGTAAACATCTTTGCGGAAGGTTTGAGCCACGCCCGCTGGATGGCGGTTGCGCCAAACGGCGACGTGTTCCTGGCCCAGACCGGTATCGACGAGATAACGTTGCTGGTTGATACAGATGCGGATGGCCGCGCTGACGATGTTACCCCATTTGTCACCGGGCTGGACGGGCCGCACGGACTCGCATTCCGCGACGGCCGGCTTTACATCGCTGATCTGCGGGGAATCTGGCAGCTGCCCTATCTTGCCGGCCAGCGCCGTGCCGTACAGGCGCCCGAACGGATAACGCCGCCAGGCGCATTAGGCGATTCGGGCGGGCACTGGACGCGGAATATCGCGTTCGCTGCCGACGGTCGGTTTATTTTCGCGGCGATCGGTAGCGCCTCCAATATTGGCGAGGATTCGCCGCCGCGCGCGACGCGCTGCAAAGCCAACGCGGATGGGACGGGCGGCAGGACGTTCGCTGGCGGGTTGCGCAATCCCGTTGGTATCGCCGTGCATCCGCAGACTGGCGCGCTCTATACGGTGGTTAATGAACGCGATGGTTTGGGCGACGGGCTTGTGCCTGATTTCCTGACAATGGTGCGGGATGGCGGATTCTATGGCTGGCCCTATGCCTATATCGGTGCCAATCCACAGCCTGGATTCGCCGCGCGCCGCCCCGATCTGGTGCGGCAAAGCATCGTTCCCGACGTGCTGTTTCAGGCGCATTCGGCGCCGCTGGGCCTCGTCTTCGCTGACAGCGACCAGTTCCCTCCGGACTGGCGCGACGACGCGCTGGTTGCGCTGCACGGTTCGTGGAATGCCGCCAGCCCGACCGGATACAAAGTGGTCCGGGTCCCGTTTGAACACGGCCGCCCGACGGGCGGTTACGAGAATTTCGTTACCGGATTCTGGGTCGATACGGCGCGCAGCTGGAGCGGCGCCATGACCGCGCAGGTCATTGGCCGCCCGGCTGGCCTGGCGCTGGCGCGCGACGGAAGCCTGCTGATCGCGGACGACGTTGCCAATGTCGTCTGGCGCGTTCGAAAGGCGCCCTGAAACAAGGAAACTTCCTGTTAACTATTCTCCTTAGAGGTTCATTAAGACCATGCAGGTATCGTCAACGTTACTAAAGGTTCTTTGAAGTAAGCCAAGGAGAAACTGGTGGCTATAGGTGAAGTTGCAGGGTCAACTGTGTCCACGGCAATTGCGTCGACGCAGTTAAACAGCACGCAGCGTACTGCCCAGCAAGAATTGCAGGCATCCGCTAATTCCAATTCCAAAAGCACTGAGTCGACATCAGCTGCAACCACATCGGCGACCAGCGGGGCGACGTCGTCCGGCGACCCGTCGCGCGGCTCTGTTGTGGATATTTTTGCATAGGTCAATGCAGGGTTGATGCGGTGCATCGACCTTGCATTTTCTGAATGTATTTCCGCCATTCGGAGGGTTTCCGATAATTGCCGATACTTTTACTTGTCTGGATCGCGAGAGCGATCCAGACTATCGGCATGTCGGACACAAGCAACACTACGGGATCAGTCGATGGGGCCGGGCCCCGCATACGCAAGGTTCCCGACGGCGATAACCGGCAACGTCTCATCTGCCCGGACTGCAATTACATCCAGTATGAAAATCCGCTGATCGTCGTTGGCGCCGTCGTGACCTGGGAGGACCGGTTTCTCCTGTGCAAGCGCGCCATCAATCCCCGCAAGGGGCACTGGACGATCCCGGCCGGTTTCCTGGAACTGCATGAAGCCGCCGCACATGGTGCAATCCGCGAAACGCGCGAGGAAGCCTGCGCCGAGATCGAAATAGACTCGCTGCTCGCGGTCTATAATGTTCCGCGGATCAGCCAGATACAGCTGATTTACCGCGCAAGGCTGCTGAAACCGGAATTCGCGGCGGGCGAGGAAAGCGAAGCGGTTGCACTGTTCGCGTGGGACGAAATCCCCTGGGATGACCTGGCCTTTCCATCGTCGCACTGGGCGTTGCGGCATTTCGACGAAGTGCGCGGCCAGGATGTTTTCGCGACGCGGACCAATGCGCTGGACAACGCCTGGGGCGAAATCTCGAAAGACTGATGGCAGGGATCAGTCGGTTTCTTTTTCGTCGTCGGGGATGACCTGATAGCGCATGATCAGCGGCGCCTGGCTGGCGGTGAAGGCAATGGTCAGGATCAGGGCGCCGAAGATCTTGTAATTGACCCAGAAATCGGTGCTCTGGGTGCGCCATACGTATTCGTTGATTACGGCCATGACGGCAAAGAACACGCCGAACCGGAAGGTCAGCATGCGCCATCCCTGGTCGGTCAGTTGCCATGCGGCGCTCATCAGCGGCTTCAGCAGCGGTTTCCCGATCGCCAGCCCACCCAGCAGGACGACCGCAAACAACCCCTGCACGATGGTCGGCTTCATTTTGATGAAGCGCTCATCGTCCAGCAGGATCGTCAACCCGCCGAAGACCAGAACGACGGCGGCGGTAACGACGAGTATGACCGGAATGCGCCGCTCCAGAATATACGAGGCCGCAATCGCAACGACCGTCGCCGCCATCAGCGCGCCGGTCGCGGGAATCAGGCCGAACGACAGATAAACGGCAAAGAAGATGCCCAACGGGCCGTATTCCATTGTCGGGCGAAGCCATGCGGGGGAATTCGTTGTCATGGCTTCCATATAGCGACGCGGTGTGGTCGCCGAAAGGATAAAATCGTTAAAGACAGGGCGATACGGGCTTAGCGTGCTGCTTTCACGGGAACATGCG
>JAQCHR010000357.1 GCA_027619655.1 Pseudomonadota bacterium | reverse complement strand
AGCGCGTACAGAAACCACACCCGCCGATGCGGATTGCCGCGGCATCCGCCGGCACGTTCGAGACGGTGGCCCGGCAGGGAGTCCCGCTCTTCGTCGGGTTGCGTGGAGACGGATTGGAAACACTGAAGAACAGTATCGGCGTCTACCGGAAAACCTGGGCTGAAGCGGGCCATGACGGCGTTGGCAGCGTCTATCTTCGGGTCCCGATGTATGCCGCCACATCGCAGGACGCCGCGCTGCAGGACCCGAAAAAATCTATCCTCTGGTATTTTGAACGACAGGCGAAGCTTCTGGCATCTGCCAGCAGGAACAGCGGCGCTGAAGGACAGGCTAGAAGGGTCGCAACGCTTTCGGCGCTGTCCTACGACGATATTCTGGAGTCCCGGGTAACCTTCGGCACCGCGGAGCAGATCATCGACCGGTTGCACGAATGGCAGGACGTGCTGGGGATTGACGGCATTATCGTCGAGACCAATGCCGGCGGTTTGCTGAGCGAGGAACAAGTGCTTGCCAGCATGCGCATCATCACGCACCAGATCATGCCGGCTTTCAAATAGGCCGCTACTTCCAGGCCCAGACCGGCTGTTCCAGATGCTCGACCCGAGTGTCGCGCCCAAAAATGGCCACTTCCCGAAACTGGTACACAACGGCGGCGGTCGGGGCATGAACTTTCGCATTGGCGATGTTCAGACGAATAATCGGCCTGTCGCTTTCCGGAATCGTGCCGAACTCCGGCGTATCGTCATGGGCGAGTTGTGACAACGGCACGAAGTGAACCTTCGCCACTTCACGGGGATCGGGCTTGACCGTGACATTGCCGCCGGCCCACATGACGACCGGGGTGATCCGGTAACCCGAACGACTGGGATAATCATCCAGCAGGCCGAGGACGGTTTCCGCCCCGATATCGACCCCTACCTCTTCCTCCAGTTCCCGCAGCGCCGCCTCGATTGCCGTTTCACCGGGCTCTACACGTCCTCCTGGCAGGGCGAACTGTCCCGCATGCGCATTGAGTTTGTTTGCGCGCCGCGTCAGCAAAAAGGCAGCGCCAGCGGGCGAATCCACGACAGTAATGGCGACCGCCGCATGTTTGAGCCCGTCCGACGGCGCGCGCCGGTCCGCGAATGCAACAACATTCGCCTGGAGACGCTGGCGCAACGCATCATTGAATAAATACGACAAGACCTAGCACCACATCGAATACTGGCGGAGGATCATTTGCGGTCCAGCGCCGCCTGCATAAGCTCAAGCCGGTCATTGCCGAAATACATGTCGTCGCCATTGACGAAGAATGTCGGCGACCCGAACCCGCCGCGGGCGATCAGGTCATCCGTCGTCGCGAACAACTGGCGCTTGACCTCGTCTGTCGCAATCTTCCGGAAAAAATCCTCGGGATCCATGCCGACCGCCGTCACGATATCATGCATGACGTCGTCTTGAGAAATATCCCGGTCGTCGCGCCAATAGGCTTCGAAACAGGCCCGCGCATAATCCGAAATCTTCCCCTGTTCGATGGCAAGAAACGCGCCGCGCAATGCCTTCACGCTGTTCACCGGGAAAACACTTGGCTTGACCATCTTCAGGCCAAGAAACCGCGCCCAGTCCGCCATGTCTTTCTGATAATACGCATCCTTTGCCGCAATCGGGTTTTCGCGGCGCTGGTAGACGCTTGGATTCACCTTGTTGAACACCGCGCCGACGAGAAACGGCTTCCAGACCAGATCCGCATTATTGCGGCGGCAAAATTCCTCTATCCGGTGGCATGCGTAATAGGTCCAGGGGCTGGACACGTCAAAAAAGAACTCGATTTTTGCCATCTTGGGTTCACTCTAATTCTGTAAATTATTGAAGAATGCGCCGCGCGCCCGCGCGCCGGCCATGATGAATGACATGTCCGCACCACCCAGAAAAAACCGCATGCCGCGCGCAACGAAGCCTGGCAATATCGTTTCATCATAAACGCCGCCCAGTCCGGCCCATTTTCCGGCACCCTGCGCGCCGTCGATGACTTTTCCGATGGCCGCAACAAATTCCGGATTCTTGAACTGGCCCGGCATGCCCATCGTCGCGGAAAGGTCGGACCCGCCAACCAGCAGGATATCAACCCCGTCCACCGCCGCGATTTCGGCGGCATTTGCTACCGCCGTCGGCGTCTCGATCATCATGACGATAAGCGTTTCATCGTTGATCCCGCGCATCGCCTCTTCGGGGGGAATGGTCTCATATTCCAATTGCGGGCCGCCATAGGTCAGCGAACGGGTTCCGATCGGTGGAAACCGGCAGGCCGCGACAAAGGCCTTAGCCTCTTCCGCCGTATCCACATGCGGAAAAACGACCCCCTGTGCGCCTGCGTCCAGGATACGCGCGGCGCGGTTCACGTCGCCTTCCGGCACGCGCACGATCGGCGTGATGCCGACCGGAAGCGAAGCCGCAGCGATCTGTCCGGCTGTATCGAGGTCCATGGTGGAATGTTCCAGATCGATAAACACCCAGTGAAAACCTGCAGCCTTGGCGATTTGTGGAATTTCCACTGTCCGCAACCGGCTGACATTGAAACTGGCCGCAATCTTTCCTTCCTGCAGACGTCTCTTTGCCGTGTTAACGACTACCGCCATGTGCGCTACCTTTCCTGAAAATGCCGATTTCATCGTGTCTTCGGGACATTCACTGCGTATTCTGCGTGCCGTGAACTTTTTTAGCAAATTCGGACCCTGAACGTTTTGCAGGTCCCGCCATGCCGCTGCTCCGGCGCAGGTCAAAGAACAGGAAGGAACGAACGGAATGCATATCGCAGTCGCCATGTTTTGTACGGATTATGCCATTCCCCCCGTCGAACTCGCCGTGGCGCTTGAAACACGCGGATTTGAATCACTCTGGCTGCCGGAACACAGTCATATTCCGCTGTCCCGGGACTCCGCCTGGCCGCAAGGCGGCGAATTGCCGAAACGGTATTAAGACGTCATGGATCCCTTCGTTACCCTCGGCGACGCAGCGGCCGTGACAACGCGTTTGAAACTGGCGACCGGCATCTGCCTCATCGCGCAGCGCGACCCCATCCAGACGGCGAAACAGATCGCGACGCTCGACCAGATTTCAAACGGCCGGTTCCTGTTCGGGATCGGCGCCGGGTGGAATGCGGATGAAATGGCCAATCATGGCACGGTATTCGAAACCCGTTACAAGGTCATGCGCGAAAACGTCGAGGCGATGCGCAGCATATGGACGGATTCCAAGCCCGAATACCATGGGGAGTTTGTCAATTTCGATCCGATGATGACCTAGCCCAAACCGGTCCAGAAACCTTACCCGCCCGTTATCGTCGGTGGTGAGTTTCCCTATGGCGCCCGGCGGGCATTGGCCTATGGGGATGGATGGGTTCCGCATGCCACACGGCCTGACTATTCGCTGCTGGACAAGTTGCCGGCATATCGCGAAATGGAAAAAGAGGCCGGCCGCAGGATTCCGATCACCGCGTTTGGCGTGCCACACGACCCGGGTACATGGCGCGCATTTGAAGACGCCGGAATAGATCGCATCGTTCTAAGCATCGACTCCGAGCCATCGGATATGGTATTGCCTATACTGGATTCGGGGGCGGCGAGAATTTAGGTTCTCCACAATAGAATTTGGGCTTCGCCTGTCGGGTTTTATCAGGTCTTTTAAATGTCAGGCCGCAAGAACGCGTTTTTTGTAACGCGCGGTTGCAACGGGGACACTGCGGCGTAAATTGCCCTTTTGTATCCGTTCAATGAACCTGATAAGTTCCGCGCCGCGCTGGAGAGAGAACTTGGGATTGCCATCATAAAAACAGGCAACCGGGGTGTTAGGGAGTTAAAAATATGGGATCAAACCGATATATCGCGCCGCCGGGTTTTCCGGAGAATCAGGGCCTTTACGATAGCCGCAACGAACATGATGCCTGCGGCATCGGTTTCGTCGCCAATATCAAAGGCAAGAAAAGCCATGCCATCATTGAGCAGGGGCTGCAGGTTCTGGTCAATCTGACCCATCGCGGTGCTGTCGGTGCGGATCCCAAGGCCGGCGATGGCGCCGGTATCCTGATTCAAATTCCGGACGAATTTTACCGTCAGGAATGTGCGAAGCTCGGTTTCGAACTGCCACCCGCGGGCGATTACGGCGTTGGAATGGTTTTCCTGCCACGCGACGCCGAACGCCGGAAGGCCTGTGAGGATTCCATTGAGCAATACACAACGACGGAGGGACAGATCGTTCTGGG
>JAQCHR010000356.1 GCA_027619655.1 Pseudomonadota bacterium | reverse complement strand
CAGCGACGAGGCCCTGTCCGAACGCTACCATACGCATTGCGATCCGCGCCTGAATGCCAGCCAGTCGCTGGAACTTTCCTTCCTGATTGCGGAATTTCTGAAGAAACAGCGGGCCGGCAATGCAGGGGCCCTGGCGGCCGCATCCTGAAGACGGAGCGAGCGCTGGTAATCAGCAGGCGCAAGTTAGCAAAAACATATCGGTAAGGGGCTGGTGGAAACCACCAGCCCCAGCCGCCTTGTGCGCCCGGTCTCGATCAGCCAGTTAACTTCCCGGCACTATGCCCTTGTCGAGGCCAATGACATGCTCGGCAATGCGGCCCGGCGTTGTGAACCAGACCTTGTCGGCATGCGGATGATTGACGACATGCTCCAGCATGCGCCGCAGATGGGGCAGCCGGTAGGGCTGACCAATGACGAAGGTATGCGTTGAGAAACCGCATACAAGCGGTTGTTTTTCTGAATCCTTTATCATTTGATCGAACTGGTCGATCGCCATGTCAGCAAATTCTGCTGCGGTATGCCGCCGGACCAGCATGGCCGGGGAATCGTTGATTTCCACCGGGTAGGGAACGGACAGGATCGGGCCGGACCGGGTGCGCATCCAGACAGGTTGGTCGTCGCACGGCCAGTCCATGACATGCGTATATCCGGCTTCCTTCAGCAGGTCCGGCGTCACGCTGCTTTCGGAAATCCACGGCCCCATCCAGCCCCGCGGCGGCGCATCGGGGAAGCGCTTGGTCAGGCCGTCGGTCGCCTCCCGGATCAGGGCGGCCTCGTCGGCTTCGCTTAGCTGTCCCTGCGCCTCGGAATTGGTTCGGCCGTGTCCGACCAGTTCATCGCCGCGCGCGGCGATCCTGTAGGCAATCTGCGGGGCGTGTTTGATCACCTCGCTGTTCAGAAGATGGCAGGCTGGCAGGCCCAGTTCTTCCAGCAGGTCGAATATCCGCCAGATACCGACGCGCAACCCGTAATCCCGCCATGCGTAATTGCGCTGGTCCGGTTGTGGCAGATCTGCCGTCGGCGTATGGCCGCGGCCTTCGCCAAAGGCAAAATGCTCAACATTCACGGCGACATAGAAGGCAAGACGCTTGCCGTCCGGCCAGTTGTAATCGCTACGTTCCGTAATGGGTGAATAATCGTACCGGCCATGTTTTGGCAAATCCATCGTCGCTAAATCCTTCCTGCCTGTTGAAGATCGGCGTGGTCTGCGGCCAGTCCGGCAAATAGCGCCGAAAGGGTGTCAATCTCCGCTTCGCCGTACCGCTCGATGAGACCCTCCCTGTCCCGGGGGGACAGCATTCGGTGACGCAGGTCCCCGTATAGCGAATTCATCAGCGTATGGAATGCCCCATCGCCGAAATACCACGCCTTTTCGATCTCATTGCCTGTGCCGGGCATATGCGCGGAGATCAGGTCGATCATCCAGTTACGGCGCTTCGCCATGTCCGAAAAATGATGCGCCACGCCGACCAGGACATCTTCCACAACGGTCAGGCAGATGGGGTCGGAATAAACGTCCTCCCAGGAAAACGAATCGCCATGCACGGCGCGCATGGTTTCAACCAGGGAATCGACCCGTTCACAATGCTGGTCGTAGATTTCCTGGCCCATCATTTGCTGCAACGCGTTGATGAATCCCGGAATAATCCGCCGGGAGAGATGACGGCCGGGGACCAGCGGTTCGCTGGATCGCGGCAGCAGGCCCGCGAAGCATTTCACCATGATGCGCTCGAAATGAGACCGTCGGGCCTTGGCCCAATGCGCCGACTCGGCAATGGCCTGGCAGCCCTGCCAGGCTTCCCTGTAAATCGTTTCCATTTCGGGGAAATCGGAATTCTGGAACGCTTCCAAATGCTTCCGGATCGTCGCGATCGATACCCTGCCGTCCGTTTCATTGGCGCGATTTACCAGCAATTCAGCGAAACTTTCGAGAACGCGTTGTACCGCATCGTGAATATGAGCTGGTCCGGAATCCATGGCATCTCCCGTTTTGTTCAGTGCCTCCACCAGTAGCCCTTGGCCTGACGATGTGAAGGCTTGATTTTTTATTGTCGGAAGGATAGTCCGCTTACTACTAGTTGACTAGTCCGCCAAACAGGAAGCGCTTGTGAATGACCGATAAACTGACCATCGCATTGGCCCAGATAGACCCCACTGTCGGCGATATCCGGCGCAATGCGGAGCGTATCCTTGCGGCGCGCAACCTGGCGAAAGAGGCCGATCTGGTCGTCTTTTCCGAACTGGTCCTGTGCGGTTACCCGCCGGAAGACCTTGTTCTGAAGCCGTTTTTTCAGGACAAGATCGAGGTTGAAATCAATCGACTGGCCGATGCAACGGCCGATGGCGGGCCGGCCATGCTGGTCGGCGCTCCCTGGCGCTCCGAGGGCGGCCTGCATAACGCGGTTCTGCTGCTGGATGGCGGGAAAATTACCAGCATCCGCTTCAAATACGACCTGCCGAATTACGGCGTTTTCGACGAAAAGCGGGTCTTCGATGCAGGGCCGATGCCCGGACCGATAAATTTCCGCGATGTCCGGATCGGTGTGCCCATCTGTGAAGATATCTGGTCGCCGGAAGTGCCGGAATGCCTTGTTGAAAGCGGTGCCGAAATTCTTGTCGTGGCGAATGGTTCGCCCTTCGAATCCGACAAGGGCGATGTTCGCCTGCAACATGCCGTGAAGCGGGTGACGGAAACCGGCCTGCCCCTGATCTACGTCAATCAGGTCGGCGGCCAGGACGAACTTGTCTTCGACGGCGCGTCCTTCGTCCTGAATTCGGATTGCAGCCTGGCCGCGCGTCTTCCGGCGTTCACGGATGCCGTCACGCTGACATATTGGCATCGGGACAGCGGCAAGGGATGGGTGTGCGATGTGGCGGCCCGGGAACCGCATCCCGAAGGCCATGCGGCGATTTACCAGGCCATGGTGCTGGGGTTGGCCGACTACGTGAACAAGAACGGGTTCCCCGGGATCATTCTTGGTCTTTCGGGCGGCATCGATTCCGCCCTGTCCGCCGTGGTCGCTGTCGATGCCCTGGGGCCGGACCGGGTGCATTGCGTGATGATGCCGTCGCCCTATACCAGCCAGGAAAGCCTGGAGGATGCGAGCGAAGTGGCGCGGCTGCTTGGCGTAAAGCTGGATGAAGTGCATATCGAACCGGCGATGGCGGCATTCTCGGCAATGCTGAAGCCGATATTTGGCGACAGTCCGCCGGATATCACCGAAGAAAACGTGCAGGCCCGCAGCCGCGGCCTGACCCTGATGGCGATTTCCAACAAGCTCGGCTACATGGTGCTGACGACGGGCAACAAGTCTGAAATGTCGGTTGGCTATGCCACGCTCTATGGCGATATGTGCGGCGGTTTCTCGGTTCTCAAGGATGTCTACAAGATGGATGTCTTTGCCCTGTCGCACTGGCGCAACCAGAATGTTCCGGAACGCGCCCTGGGTCCGTCCGGTCGCGCCATGCCCGAAAGGGTGATCACCAAGCCGCCCTCGGCGGAACTGCGCCCCGACCAGAAGGACCAGGACTCGCTCCCGCCCTATGAGGTTCTCGATGACATTCTGGCCTGCCTGATCGAGAAGGAACTCAGCGTCGAGGATATCTGTAAACACGGCCACGATCCGCAAACCGTGCAGCGGGTGTGGCGCATGCTGGACCGGGCGGAATACAAGCGCCGCCAGGCGCCGCCCGGCGTCAAGCTGACCAGCCGGGCATTCGGCCGCGACCGCCGGTATCCCATCACCAATTCGTTCAACGCGATCCTTTGAGGGCCGCGCCGTGGCCGCCGGACTGCTGGAACAGGCAAGGGCGCATCTTCAGGCCGGCCGGATAGACGACGCCATGGCGGTGGCACGTGCCGCTTTGGCCGCGTCCCCGGAAGATTTAGACGCCATGTTGCTCATGGCGCGGATCCTGCGTCGCAGCGGCAGAAATGATATCGCCGCACCGATGTATGACGTCATCCTGGCGCATTTCCCGGAGTCAGCTGAAGGCCATGCCGGTCTGGGCGCCTGTTACGGCGCGGCGCGACGCGACGCTACACCGATGCCATTCCGGCGCTGGAACGGGCCGTGGCGCTGAAGCCTGACTATTTCGAAGCCTGGTGTTTCCTGGGCGAGGCGCTGATCGAGCAGGGAAAATCGGGCGCGGCAATTGACTGTTTCGAGAAATCGTGTCAACGGCGGCGTAAAAACAGACCACTTTGGCGGAGCAAAACCAGACCACTTAATGTGATGCGGTAC
>JAQCHR010000355.1 GCA_027619655.1 Pseudomonadota bacterium | reverse complement strand
CCGACCGCCCCGCCGCGAGCCGAAAGCTGCGTTGCGTCCAGTTTCTGCCGCTTCAGGCGCGCCGACCAGTAGGGCGCCAGCACGCAATGCGCCCGGCCGGTGACAGGATCTTCATCTACCCCTTTTGCAGGGGCAAAATAGCGCGAGACGAAATCGCAGGCCCGGCCCGGCGCGGTCGCGATCATGCCGGGCCGATCCAGCGCGGCAATGCCGGCAAAATCAGGGTTCAGCCCGCGGATATCGTCCTCGGAATCGAAAATCGCGACATAATCCGTATCCCCCCGCCGGCATGAGACCGGAATCGCACCCAGCGCCTTGACCAGGGGATCCGGCACGGCATGCGGCCGGGTCGCCAGCGCCGGAAAATCCATCGACAACCGGTCGCCGGAACGGGTCACGGTCAGCGGCCCGCTTTTTGTCTGGAAGGTTACGCTATCGCTTTCATGCGCCGTTCTTTCGAAAACCGCCCAGGCCGTTGCCATTGTCGCATGGCCACAGAGCGGCACCTCGATCCGGGGCGTAAACCAGCGCAAATCGTGCGTCGGCCCCGTCGCAACACAGAACGCCGTTTCCGAAAGGTTGTTTGCCGCCGCAATCGCCTGCATCACCCCGTCATCCAGCCATGAATCGAGCAGGCAGACCGCCGCCGGATTGCCGCTGAACGGGCAGTCCGGCCCGAGGGTAAAGGCGTCGAGCTGATATACCGGAATTACGGGCACGCGGTCACCCGCCACGAACCGGTATCAGCCGCCGACCATGCCGGCCTTCGGGCTGGACGCTTCCGCATAGAGCTTGCGGGGAATCCGGCCCGCCTGATAGGCCAGCCGCCCGGCCTTCACGCCGTAATTCATCGCCGTCGCCATTGCAATCGGGTCGCGCGCCTTGGCGATGGCCGTGTTCAGCAGGATGGCGTCGCAGCCGAGTTCCAGCGCGATGGCCGCATCCGACGCGGTGCCGATTCCCGCATCGACGATCACGGGCACGGAGACCTGATCGCGGATGATTTCGATATTGTAGGGGTTGCGCAGCCCCATGCCGGACCCGATAGGCGCGCCCAGCGGCATGACCGCGGCGCAACCGATATCCGCCAGCTTGCGGCAGGTGATCGGATCGTCGCTGCAATAGGGCAGGACGATGAAGCCGTCCTTCACCAGTTCATCGGCGGCGGCGAGCAGATGCTCGACATCGGGATACAGGGTTTCCTCGTCGCCGATGACTTCCAGCTTGATCCAGTTGGTTTCCACCGCCTCGCGGGCCAGTTGCGCGGTCAGCACCGCGTCGCGCGCCGTGTAGCAGCCGGCCGTATTCGGCAGGATATGGTATTTGTCGCCGATCATCTCGATGACGCTTTCGCCCCCGCCCGTGACATTGATCCGGCGGATCGCCACGGTGACGATTTCCGCGCCCGAGGCGGCGATGGCGTCCATCATGACCTGGTGATTTGGGTATCCCGACGACCCGATCAGCAGCCGGGAACCGAAGGTCTTGTCCGCAATGGTGAGTGTGTCGCTCATGATTTCAATCCGATAGTCCGTAGTCTGCTCGTTCTTGTTCGTTTCTCTTCACATTCAGCCGCCGGAGACTGGCTTGACGATTTCAACATCGTCGCCGGCCGACAGGCACATTTCCGCCCAGTTCCGTCGCGGCACGACCGATCCGTTCAGCGCCACGGCGACGAACCGGGCGTTTTCATCCACGCCTTCCTCGCGCAGGATTTCGACAATCGTCGAGGCGGCGACGGTTCGCGCCGCGCCATTGATCTTTATATCTAGGCTCATGCCTGTCCCTTTGCCACCTGCCGTATGTCGGACAGGTGGAATCTGTCGATCCCGAACGGCTGGATTGCCGGCCGAATAACCCCATCCAGCACAAAGCGGCTGACCGCGTCAATTGTCACGGGCGCCAGCAGCACGCCATTGCGATGATGCCCGGTCGCGACGACAAGCCCGTCCACGGGGGTCGGCCCCAGAATAGGCGCGTCGTCCCGGCTGGTCGGGCGGAAGCCGACCCACATCTCCTTTACCGGCAATTCCTCGATCTGCGGCAGGATTTCCCAGGCCGCCTCAAGCAGCCGGAAGATACCCCCCGCTGTAAGGTCGCGGTCGAAACCCTTGTCTTCGACCGTCGCGCCCAGGATCAGGGTACCATCGCGGCGCGGCACGATATAGATGCCCGGCCCCCAAAGAACATGATCGATAACCGGCGCGCGCGGATCCATGCGCAACGATATCACCTGCCCCTTCAGCGGACGCACCGGCGGCCGTCCCAGCGGCGGCAAACCGTCAATATCATAGGACCACGCCCCTGCCGCCAGCAGGACGACATCGGCTTCATGCCGCCGGCCGCCGACAACGACGCCGCGCGCCCGGTTTCCGGAGACATCGACCGCATCGACAGCCGTATGCTCATGCAGGGTCCCACCCGCCGCCAGGAACGCGGCGCGCAACGCGGTGACCAGTTGCCGGTTGTCGACCTGATGATCCTTCCGGCTGAACACGGCGCCGCTAACGCCCGGCGCCAGGTGCGGCTCCATGCGCCGCGCCTGCCCGCCGGTCAGCCAGTCGATTTCCAGGCCGAGACCACGCTGGAATTCATAGGTATTGCGCAGTTCGGCGACATCGTCGCGATGCGCCGCGACGACCAATGTGCCTTCATCCCTGTAGCCGACATCGACACCGGATACGGCCGCCAGTTCCGCCGCGAAGGCCGGCCAGGCAGCCTGGCTTTCCAGATTGAGGGCGAGCAGCATTTCCTCGCCGGGCTCCGTCTCCACATGCGCGGCCAGCATGCCGGCGGCAGCCCAGCTTGCCTCCCGGCCGGCCTCGCCCCGTTCGAAGATATCAACGCGGCAACCGGCCGCCGCCAGCCGCCAGCCGATGCCCAGCCCGCAGATACCGCTGCCGATGACGGCGATGCTCGGCCGGATAGAACCTGTAGATTTGTCACTCATTCGGAACAGCTCCCTACGCTGGCATTATCCAGGTCAGGTTTGTTGGGTATGATCTCAGCCGGAAACATCCGGCACCCCAGCTCTAAGTCAGTGTAGATCATGTCCGCGAACTTGAAAAGTGGGTCACGGCGATTCACCGCCGTATCCCCGGCATCGGTCAGGAAAGCTGGCGGACGCTTCCCGGCATCGCCTGGCCATTCTGCAGGATCACCAGCCCATCACGGTGGACGTAAAGCTGAATATCCTGGTCGAACCGGTACCGCGCCGGGTCGATTTCGATCTCGTACACGGTGCTGTGGCCCTTGTAATTGACGGCTACACGGTTTCGCTGCGCGAATTCGCCCCTGACGAGGGCGTCTGGCGTGGCCGACCGGTCGATGGCAATGACGTCGGGAATGTAATAGTCGTCGCGTGCCGTGCCGATAATTTCAGGCAATTTCTGCCTGTTGAGTTCCAGTGAGAGCGGTTCCGGCGCCGTGTTGAAAATAAACACCCGTCCCCAGGACGTTTCGCTGCGCAACGGCTTCGCCGCCGAAACGGCGGCGCCCGCTGCAACGAGGCCGGTAATGGCCTGTCGCCGTGTCAAACCCTGCTGAAATGCCCGCATCGTCATGATCTGGCTTCCCATCCCTGTAATACCCGTGACCCAGGCATTTACCCTGCCCGGAAAATGCGAACATTCCGTTAAAAGAAATCGTTAACGCCTTGGGTGCAGCGATGTATTGTTCAGACAAATAAACACTTTAAAAGGAATGCCCGTGCCCGATAGCCGCCCAGAACCATCCGAACAGGGCATTGGCGCCCCGGTCAGGCGGTTGGAGGACGCCGCCCTGCTGACCGGGCATGGCCGCTTCATCGACGACATCGCCCTGCCCGGCCAGGCGCATGCCCATTTCGTCCGCTGCCCCCATGCCCATGCCCGTATCCTGGGCATCGACGCGGCGGATGCCCTGGCGGCGCCAGGCGTGATTGCGGTCTATACCGGCGCGGATATGAAGGCCGACAATGTCGGCGAAATTCGCGCCGCGGCGCCCGTGCGCAACCGCGATGGATCCGCGCTCGATTTCCCGTCACGGCACTGTTTCGCCACTGAAACTGCGCGCTATATCGGCGATGCCGTCGCGGTCGTCATCGCCGAAACCGCCATGCAGGCCGCCGACGCGGCCGAGTATCTGGCGGTCGATTACGACATCCTGCCGTCGGTGACGGGGACGCTGGCGGCGGACAAGCCGGGAGCACCCGTCATCTGGCCGCAATACGGCTCGAATGTCGCGCTGGACTGGGCGCGCGGCGACAAA
>JAQCHR010000354.1 GCA_027619655.1 Pseudomonadota bacterium | reverse complement strand
CCTCGCCGCCGCCGACGCAGCGCCGCCCGCCGATCTCGCCGAAGCCGAGCACGAAATTCGCCGGTGTGAAGGATTGCAGCGCGCCATCGGCATCGCGCTCGGCAACGCCCGCCGCTGCGCCCATTTCATGGAAGGAGCCGGGATCGAGCAGCATGTCGATACGCTCGCGGATCGTCTGCCGCCCGGCATTGTGCTGCCGGGTCACGCCATCCGCGCCGCCCTGTTGCCTGGCCAGCGCCCGTTTCGCCTCGATTTCGCGGACTTCCTTTTCCCAGCTCATGCCGGTCCTCCCGTGCTCCTGAATATACGGGACAGTATAGACGGCAGTTTGGCATCGCGACCCGGGCAAATAAACGGGCGGTCGTAGCTGATTTGTAAAAAGGATCAGGATGTTTTCCGAACCAAGATGGCATTGATCCAACCGGGCCGGCCCTGGATGCAGGGGGTTGATATGATCTGGCCCGGAAGAGGCGAGACATACCCGCAGCCTAAACCCGGTCAGGTAAAATTTCATAAAAAACTGTTTACCTTGGATAGATATTCCGTAAATTAATTCTCTAATAGTAATCAGTCTACATGAGTACAGTATGATGAAATTCCGCAATTTATTGTCCGTTACCTTGCTTGCGTTAACTCTGTCGGCATGTGCCGTCACAGTAGAAAATCAGATGCCGCCAAATGCATTTGCGGAATTGACGGACGTTGATTCCATAATTCTCCAGTCACAAAAAGAGCTCGAATATGACATAGAGCGCTCGCAGGTTGCAGCTGCCGGCGGCGGCGGATTGCTTCTTGCCCTGATAGACGCCGCCGTTTAATCACACCGAAGCAACAATGGTGCAAAGGCGGTGAAACCGATCCGGGACGCTATCGATGGCTTTGATGTCGAGGAATTGGTTCGAAAGCGGGCAGATGAAGTATTCAAGAATATTAAATGGGTGAGTAGTAGCCCAATTGCCATTCAAACCGGTCAGTTAGCTTTCGTCGCCAAGGAACTGTCCGAGAAATCAAAAAAGCCGGCGATTGGCATCATTACGCCCACCTATCGCATGAGTTCCGATTTTCTGCTGTTGAACATCTGTATCGGCTATGCGCTGTATCCGGCTTCTTCCAAAATGCAATCGATCGTCAATAGCAATGCAGATGATCCGAAACCGTTCTTCACGACTCACGGCAATGCCGAAGCGAAAGTAGACGGGGGCATTCCCGGAAATATGGATGTAAACAGCGCAAAATGGGCCGCGGATGGCGGTAAGAATATCAGGCAGGCCCTGGAGGACAGCGTCTTGCAGGCCGTCGATCGGCTGCAATTGTTACTGCAGCATCCGACTTTTGCCAAAGACAAGTAATGACATGGGAAAATATGCGTATTTGGGTGATCAGTATTTTTCTTGCCGTCACGCTGACTGGCTGCGTAACAGGCCAAAAGGCGATTGAGCTTCAAATGCCGAGCTCGGGCCTGTCAGAGGCCGAGACGAAAGTTGCGCTGACCTGTAACCCGCATATCACAGAACGGCCCGTAACGCCCGATGCTCGCGGTAAATATCTCGGCAACTTGTTTCAGACGCCGGTATATGGCGACAACATTCATCAGTGGGCGACGGAAATATTACAGGCCTCTTTCCCGGATGCACCCCAAGGTAATGCAGATTATACCGCCACGTTCAGCTTTGGCCGGGCGACGCTGTCTAACGCCCTTGCAAACCTGGTCGGCGATGCCGTCATCAATGGCGACTATTCGTTCCCTGATGGTGCCAGCAGGCGTATCGCATACCGTGGCATTGATTCCGACATTAACTGGGCGTCCGACAAATCGGAAATGACACTGGTTTTGGAAAAGGCCTTGGGCACGCGGTGCAGCAAATTATCGCTGACCTGCAAAGATTTAGTGATGACGGGTAAATAAGAGCCTTTATTCCGTCATTAAGTTACAAGACGCCGGATTCCAAAAGACAGCTTAATTCCGCATCGCTCAGGCCGAGTTCGCCGCCAAGGATATCCCGGTTGTGCTCCCCGATCAGCGGGGCGCGCCGGGAGATGCGCCAGGGCGATCCGTTGTGGATCGCCGCGCTGCCGGGATACTTGAAGCGGCGGGCCAGTTCCGGATGCTCGACCTCGACCCAGAACCCCCGGTCGGCGAAATGACCGTCATCGACAAGTTCGTCAGGGGCCCGAACGGCGCCCCAGTTGAACTGACGCGCCTGTCCGCCATGCGCGACTTCCTCCTGCGGCAGGTGGGCGACAAACCGCGCGATCACGCCGTCGATATGCGTGGCTTGCTCGGTAAAGCCCTTGATACTGGCGTAGCGTTCGTCCGCGAGGTCTTCGGCCAGGTCGTATTCCGCCATCCAGGCCACCAGGTCGGGAAAGCGCCTGAACGGGACCCGGTTCGCCTGCGCATTCACGTAGCGGCCATCGGCGCAAACCATCTGCGCCGTCGGCGTAGGGTCTGCCTGCGCGTGGCGGCCGGTCTGCCGGGTCACCACCTCGCCGCGGTAAAGATAGGTCGGGATATGCATTTCGGTGGTCACCGCGCAGCAATCGTGGACGGATACATCGATGAACTGTCCCTGACCCGATTTGTCGCGATGCAGCAGGGCCGCGGCGATGGCCAGATAGGCGAAATTGCAGGCGGTGTGCCAGGCATTGCCGCCGCCGGGCGCGATCGGGGTCTGCGCCGGATCGTCCGCCTCGTCGTAGCCGCAACAGCCCATGAACCCGCCCGCCGCCATGTGGACCAGGTCGCTTGCGACATAGTCGCGCCACGGTCCGGTCTGGCCAAACGGCGTGATGGAGCAGGTGATGAGCCTGGGGTTTTCCGCTTTCAGCGCCTGGTGATCGAGCCCCAAACCGGCGAGGTATCCCGGTCTGAACGTTTCGAGGATGATATCGGCGCCCGCCGCCAGCCGGCGGAACAGGCGGCGGCCGTCCTCGGTCTCCAGATTGAGGGTTATGCCGCGTTTTGAAGTGTTGTAGTGCCAGAAGGCGAGGCTGCGTTCACGGTGCGGCGAGTCGTCGAGGAACGGGCCTACCGCTCTTGTCGCTTCGCCGCAGGGTGGTTCTATCTTGATGACATCGGCGCCGAGGTCCCCCATCAGCTTGCCGCAAAACTGGCCCTTCTCGTCACAAAGCTCCAGGACGCGGAGGCCCGCGAGCGGCCCCGGCGCGCCGTCTTTGCTTTCGGCGCCGGGCGTTACCCGGGCCGGCTCTGGCGCCGGTCGCGGCTCCTGCCGGATCGGCGCGGCGCCCAGCAAGGCCTCGATATAGTCGAAGCGTTCCATACCCCTGGGCCAGAAGATATCGTTCTGGATACCATCGACGACTGTCTCGTGCGGCAGGCCAAGGATGCCCTCGAGGACGTCCATGATATGCTGGCCAATCAGGGGCGCCGGGCTGCTATGGGCCGCCGGTGTTTCGGACATCTTGAACGGCGCGTTCTGGAACTTGCGCCGGCCCAGGACCGGATGATCCATTTCGGTGAACAGGTCACGGTGCCGTAGCTGCGGATCGTTTTCGACCCGGTCCTGCGTGCTTTGCACGGGCATGGCGCGAACCCCCGCCGCCTGGCACGCCGCCATGATATCGTATTTGTCGCGCGTCAGTGTCCAGGCTTCGATGTTCCGGTCCATTTCCGCCTGTCGCGCCAGGCGTCCGGAGAGCGCGGCATAGGCCGGGTCAGTCGCCCAGGCCGGCGATCCCATTACCGCAACGAAACGCTGCCACTCCGCATCGCTGAAACAGGCGATGGCGCACCAGTCATTGTAGCCGCCACCGCGGGTACGATAGGCGTTGTGGGGTGCAACGGTCGGCCCCCGGTAATTGTTCACAAGCGGTGTTCCCGGCCAATGGGCGCGGTTCCCGGGCGGAAACCCCGCGCGCCGGGATTTGCGGCCGTTGACCGTAACGTCCAGCAGCGCCGGCCCGTTCAATGTCGCCCCGATCATCATTTGCGACAGGTCGACATGCTGGCCAAGGCCGGTCCGGTTGCGCCGGTACAGCGCGGCCATCACCGCATAGGCGATATTGGTGCCGCCAAGGTCGTCCAGGATCGACCAGCCCCAGCCCGCCGGCGGCTTGTCCGGCAGGCCGGAGGAAAAGGTCATGCCGGAAAACGCCTGCGCGGTCGGCCCCATCATGGTGTATTCGCTCTGCCGGCCGGTATGGCCCATGCCGGAATGGGAGACGTAGACGATGTCCGGTTTGATCTCGCGCAATACGTCGTAGCCGAGGCCCCAGCTGCGCAGCGCCTTCGGGCTGAAGTTTTCT
>JAQCHR010000353.1 GCA_027619655.1 Pseudomonadota bacterium | reverse complement strand
CCAGCAGCGGGTGAGCCCCCCGGATCGCCAGGTTGTTCCAGCCCATATGCGGAATCTTCAGCGCCGGGTTGTCCGGCGTAATCGCCGCGACATCGCCTTCGATCCAGTCAAAGCCGTCATGCGCCCCGTGCTCCAGCCCGCGCGTCGCCATCAGCTGCATGCCGACGCAGATGCCGAGAAACGGCCGCCCACCCCGGATGACAGTTTCCGCCAGCGCCTCCAGCATGCCGTCCAGCGCCAGCAGCCCGCGGCGGCAATCGCCGAACGCGCCGACGCCGGGCAGGACGATCCGGTCCGCGCGCAGAACATCGTCCACCCGGGCGGTGACCAGCACGTCATGCCCGCCGACATGTTCGAATGCCTTCGCCGCGGAGCGCAAGTTACCTGAACCGTAATCGATAATGGCGACCGTCATCGGCCTGTCTGCTTTCCCACAAGTTTAGAGGGCGGCCGTCCGGCCGCCGGAATGAAACGCGGCGGATTACATCGACCCGCCGAGCACGCCTTTTGTCGATGGAATGGCGTCGGCCTGCCTGGCGTCGATTTCGACGGCCTGGCGCAGCGCCCGCGCCAGCCCCTTGAAACAGGATTCGACGATATGATGGTTGTTGTCGCCATACAGGTTTTCGACATGCAGCGTGATGCCCGCTGATTGCGCGAAGGCCTGGAACCATTCCTTGAACAGTTCGGTATCCATGTCGCCCAGCTTCGGCCGCGAGAATGCGACCTTCCAGACAAGGTAGGGGCGGTTCGAACAATCCAGCGCGACCCGCGTCAGGGTTTCGTCCATCGGGATCAGCGCCGACCCGTAACGGCGGATTCCGGCGCGGGCGCCCAGCGCCTTCGAGACCGCCTCGCCAACCACATAGCCGGAATCCTCGGTCGTGTGGTGGAAGTCAATATGCAGGTCGCCCTCGGCGCGCAGGGTCAGGTCGATCAGGCTGTGCCGCGAAAGCTGTTCCAGCATATGGTCGAGAAACCCGATCCCGGTCTTCACGTCATAGCGACCGGTTCCGTCGAGATCGATGCTCGCGGAAATCTTCGTCTCCTTCGTGTTACGTTCGACTGTCGCCGCCCGCATGACGCACCTCCAATGGCTGAATCGGGCGCTTTTTAACAGTGCTCGCGCAAAAGCGCCAGCAATGAAGGGCGCGGCGGGCCGATTTCTGGATACAGGATCATGAAATCTGGCGGTTTTCGGCGGCGTCGGGGCGCGGCGGGCGGCGGATTCAAGCGGCGCCAGGCCGCTTTCCTCTTGACCTGAACGGTTCATTCGCCACATGGAGGGGGCTGGCGGTTCCTGCCGCCCCGGATTGATCCATCAGACGCGAGATTTCATGAGCGATAATTCCACCTGGCACGGCACCACCATCCTGTGCGTCCGCAAGGGGGGCGACGTCGTCGTCGCCGGCGACGGACAGGTCACCCTGGGCCAGACCGTGATCAAGGCCAATGCCCGCAAGGTCCGGCGCATCGGCGACGGTTCGGTGATCGGCGGTTTCGCCGGCGCGACTGCCGACGCCTTCACCCTGTTCGAACGGCTGGAAGCGAAGCTCGAACAGTATCCCGGGCAGCTGACGCGCGCCTGCGTGGAGCTGGCCAAGGACTGGCGGACCGACCGCTACCTGCGGCGGCTGGAAGCGATGATGGCTGTGGCGGACAAATCCGTCAGCCTGGTGCTGTCCGGCAATGGCGACGTGCTGGAGCCGGAAGACGGGCTGATCGGCATCGGGTCGGGCGGCACCTATGCGCTGTCCGCCGCCCGCGCGCTGATCGACGACGACAACCGCAGCGCCCGCGAGATCGCAGAGCGCGCCATGAAGATCGCCGCCGGCATCTGTGTCTACACCAACGAAAACGTGATCATCGAAACGCTATGAGTACATTCAGCCCCCGCGAAACCGTCTCCGAACTCGACCGCTACATCATCGGCCAGAACGATGCCAAGCGCGCCGTCGCCATCGCCCTGCGCAACCGCTGGCGGCGCCAGCAGCTGACCGACGAGATGCGCGACGAGGTCCTGCCGAAGAATATCCTGATGATCGGTCCGACCGGCGTGGGCAAGACCGAAATCGCGCGCCGGCTGGCGCGGCTGGCCGATGCGCCCTTCATCAAGGTCGAGGCAACCAAGTTCACCGAGGTCGGCTATGTCGGGCGCGACGTCGAGCAGATCATCCGCGACCTGGTGGAAACGGCGATCCACATGACCCGCGAACGCCAGCGCAAGGCGGTCACGGCGAAGGCGGAGCTGGCGGCGGAGGAACGCGTCCTCGACGCGCTGGTCGGCGAGAATGCCAGCGACAGCACGCGGCAGACCTTCCGCAAGAAGCTGCGGCAGGGCGAACTGGACGACAAGGAAATCGAACTGAATGTCGCCGATCGCGCCGGCGGCATGCCCAGCTTCGAGATCCCGGGCATGCCCGGCGCGCAGATGAGCATGCTCAATCTGGGCGAGATGTTCGGCAAGGCGATGGGCCAGCGCACCAAGCCACGCAAGATGACTGTCCTTGAATCATACGACGTCCTGATCGCCGACGAGAGCGACAAGCTGCTGGACGAGGAAGCCATCGTGAAGGAATCCATCGAGTCGGTAGAGCAGAACGGCATCGTTTTCCTGGACGAGATCGACAAGATCTGCGCCCGGGCCGACCGGTCCGGCGCCGATGTCAGCCGCGAAGGCGTGCAGCGCGACCTGCTGCCGCTGATCGAGGGCACGACGGTTTCCACCAAGCACGGGCCGATCAAGACCGATTTCGTCCTGTTCATCGCGTCCGGCGCGTTTCACCAGGCGAAACCGGCGGACCTGCTGCCGGAACTGCAGGGCCGCCTGCCGATCCGCGTCGAGCTGAAGGCGCTGACGCGCGAGGATTTCGGCCGCATCCTGCGCGAGCCGGAAAACAGCCTGATAAGGCAGTATGTCGCGCTGATGGGCACCGAGGAGGTAACGCTGGTCTTCGAGGAAGAGGCCATCGACAGGCTCGCCTCGCTCGCCGCCGACATCAACCAGAGCGTGGAGAATATCGGCGCGCGGCGCCTGCACACAGTGCTGGAACGCCTGCTGGAGGAAATCAGCTTCACCGCCACCGACCGCGGCGGGGAGACGATCACGATAACCGCCCAGGACGTTCAGGACCGGGTCGGCGAACTGGCCAAGGATGCGGACCTGAGCAAGTTCATCCTGTAGCGCCCTGGCGCGGGGCAATTGCGCGCCGCCCCGCATGCTGCTTGAATGGCAGCGGGCGAGGAGAAAATCATGGCGCTATCCATACGCAGGTTACGGGACGATTTCGGCGCGGAAATTTCCGGGGTCGATTTGACGCGGCCTATCGATGACGCCGTCTTCGCGGCGATCCGCGACGCCTTCGACGAATATTCAGTGCTGGTCTTTCCCGACCAGAAATTCGACGACGAGTCCCAGATCGCCTTCAGCCGGCGTTTCGGCCCGCTGGAAACGACCATCAGCACCAATAGCGGCGGCGGCACGCATATCGCCGATATCTCCAACGTCGACCCCAAAACCAACGAGATCATCCCGGTCGATGGCTGGCTGTCGAAATACAATTCCGGCAACGAGATGTGGCATACGGACAGTTCGTTCAAGCCGGTCCCGGCGCTGGCGTCGCTGTTGTCCGGGCGCGAGGTGCCGCCGGTCGGTGCGGAGACTGAATTCGCCAGCATGCGCATTGCCTATGACGATTTGTCCGCCGCCGAACAGGACCGGCTGGAAGGCCTGGTCGCCGTGCATGATTTTTCCTATTCGCGCGGGCTGGTCGATCCGAAGCTGATGGATGAAAAGCAGAGCGCGGCGGTGCCGCCGGTGCGCCAGGCGGTGGTTCGCACCAATCCGGCGAATGGCCGCAAGGCCTTTTATTCCGGATCGCATGCCAGGGAAATCGTCGGCTGGCCGGTGGAAGAAGGCCGCGCCCTGCTGAAGGATCTGGTCGCCCGCGCGGTGAAACCCGAACGGGTCTATACCCATAAATGGCGGCAGTTCGATCTCGTGATCTGGGACAACCGCTGCATCCTGCATCGGGGCCGGCCGTGGGACAAATCGCGGCACCGGCGCGTCATGCATCGCACCACGGTCGCCGGCGACGTCCCGACGGTTCCCGATCAATAGAGCGCCCGATCACGCGCCGCGCAGATCGGCGAGCAGTTTTTCAATCTTCGCCTTCGGCAGTTTGCGGATTTCCAGCGCCAGCCGGTTGGCGAGTTCGGTCGCTTCGGCGCCCAGCCCGGCGGTATCGACGATCACCCGGGGATGGCTCAGCGCCGCGAG
>JAQCHR010000352.1 GCA_027619655.1 Pseudomonadota bacterium | reverse complement strand
GGAGCACGGGGCGCATGACGGCTTTGGCTGGATCGAAGGCGATGTCGCGGCGATTACGCCGGACGACCCGGCGCTGAAGATTCCGCATATGGGCTGGAACAACCTGGCGATCCGGGGGGCTCACCCGCTGCTGGCGGGGCTGGATTCCGAATCCCATATGTATTTCGTGCACAGCTTTCATCTTGCCGCCGTGCATGACAGCGACGTGCTGGCGACTGCCGATTACGGCGGCGCGATCACGGCCATCGTGGGACGTGACAATATTGTGGGGACGCAGTTTCATCCGGAGAAGAGCCAGGCGCTGGGATTGCGCCTGATCGAAAATTTCCTTAACTGGAATCCGTAGACCGGGACGGGACAATGCCGAATATCGAAGTATCCAAGGTCAGGGAAATCAGCGTGGCGGATCTGAACGACCTGTGCTACGCCGCAGAATCCGCCATTGCGGAAGGTGGCGGGTTCGGCTGGCTGAAGGCGCCGCCGCGGCAGGTGCTGGAAAGTTTCTGGCGCGGCGCGCTGCTGGTGCCGGAGCGCACCCTGTTCATCGGGCGGCTGGATGGCGTCACCGTCGGCTCGGCGCAGCTTGTCCGCCCGTCGCGCAACAACGAGGCGCAGGCGTCTTCCGCGACCCTGACATCGAATTTCGTGGCGCCCTGGGCGCGCGGCCACGGGCTCGCCCGGCTGCTGACCCGCACGGTCGAGGAAGAGGCGCGCCGGGACGGGTTCCTCGTGCTCAACCTGGATGTGCGCGCCACGCAGGAGGCGGCCATCGCCCTGTATGAACATGCGGGTTACATAAAATTCGCGACCCATCCCAAATACGCCTTCGTCAACGGCGCCTGGGTCGAGGGTTATTATTACTACAAGGACCTGCAGGCCGACGCATGATCCTGTACCCCGCAATCGACCTGAAGGACGGCGCCTGTGTCCGGCTGCGGCGCGGCGAAATGGATGACGCCACGGTGTTCAACAACGACCCCGGCGCGCAGGCGAAGCAGTTCGCCGATGCGGGCTGCGAATGGATCCATGTGGTCGACCTGAACGGCGCCTTTGCCGGTAAGCCGGTCAATGGGGACGCGGTCGATGCGATCCTGGCGGCGGTCGATGTGCCGGTGCAGCTCGGCGGTGGCATCCGCACGCTGGAAACGGCGGCGGACTGGATCGAACGCGGCATCAGCCGCATCGTGCTCGGCACCGTGGCGGTGAAGGATCCGGCGATGGTGATCGCGGCCTGCAAGCGCTGGCCGGGCAAGGTCGCGGTCGGCATCGATGCGCGCGGCGGCCGGGTCGCGGTCGAAGGTTGGGCGGAACAGAGCGAGATGACGGCGCAGGACCTTGCCGCCCGCTTCGCCGATGCCGGGGCGGCCGCCATCGTCTATACCGATATCGACCGCGACGGCATGATGCGCGGCGTGAATGTGGACGGCACCGCGGCGCTGGCGGCGGTGACCGCCATTCCCGTGATCGCCAGCGGCGGGGTCACCTCGCTAGAGGACCTGCTGGCGCTGAAGGCGCGCGGCAGTATCGCCGGGGCGATCAGCGGCCGGGCCCTGTATGACGGCAGCCTCGACCTGGCCGCCGCCGTCGCGGCATTGAAGGAATAGCGAGATGCTGAAAGCGCGCGTCATCCCCTGCCTGGACGTGAAGGACGGCCGCGTCGTCAAGGGCGTGAACTTTGTCGACCTGCGCGATGCGGGCGACCCGGTGGAACAGGCGCGGGTCTACGATGCCGCCGGCGCGGACGAACTCTGCTTCCTCGATATCGGCGCCAGCCATGAAAACCGTGATACGATCTATGACGTGGTCGCCGGTACGGCCTCGCAATGCTTCATGCCGCTGACCGTTGGTGGCGGGGTGCGCACGGTGGAAGACATCCGCAAGCTGCTGCTCGCCGGTGCGGACAAGGTGTCGATCAATACCGCCGCCGTGCATCACCCGGAATTCGTCGCCGAGGCCTCGGAACGGTTCGGCGCGCAATGCATCGTCGTCGCCATCGACGCGAAATCCACCGGCCCCGGCAAGTGGGAAATCTTCACCCATGGCGGGCGCGAACGGACCGGCATCGACGCCATCGACTGGGCGCGCCGCATGGTCGCCAACGGCGCCGGTGAAATCCTGCTGACCTCGATGGACCGTGACGGCACGCGGCAGGGCTTCGACCTGCCGTTGACCCGCACCATGGCCGACGCCATTCCCGTGCCGGTGATCGCCAGCGGCGGCGTCGGCAATCTGGATCACCTGGTGGACGGCATCCGCGAAGGCCATGCGACCGCGGTGCTCGCCGCCTCGATCTTCCATTTCGGCGAGTTCTCCATTGGCGAAGCGAAGACGCACATGGCCGCCGCCGGTGTGCCGATGCGGCCCTGACAGGCATCTGACAGCCGCCCGACAACCGCCTGACATCCCGAAATAAATCTGCTAATCAGGTTACCATGAGCAATGCACAGGAAAATGCGCTGGTGCTGGAGCGCCTGTTTGCGGTGATCGAAAGCCGCAAGGGCGGCGACCCCGATAACAGCTATACGGCGAAGCTGCTGTCGCGCGGCACGGAAAAGATCGCCCAGAAGGTAGGCGAGGAAGCGGTGGAAACCGTCATCGCCGCGCTGGGCGGCGACAGGGATGCGCTGGCCGGGGAATCCGCCGACCTGCTGTATCACCTGCTGGTGCTCTGGGCGGACCGGGGACTGGATCCCGCCGTGGTCTGGCAGGTGCTGGCCGAACGCGAAGGCATTTCCGGCATCGCCGAAAAGGAATCGCGCAAGACATCCTGAAGGGGGCATCAATGGCCGAGGCGTATGACGACAACAATATTTTCGCCAGAATCCTGCGCGGCGAAATCCCCTGCGACAAGGTCCATGAAGACGACCACACGCTGGCCTTCCGCGACATCAATCCGCAGGCCCCGACCCATATCCTGGTGATCCCGAAGGGCCGTTATGTCTCCATGGCGGATTTTTCCGAAAACGCCTCGGACGCGGAAATGGCCGCGTTGCTGCGCGCGGTCGGCAGGGTCGCGCGCGAGGCCGGGGTCGAGGACAGCGGTTACCGCATCCTCGCCAATCACGGGCCGGACAGCCATCAGGAAGTCCCGCACCTGCACATTCACGTTTTCGGCGGCCGCAAGCTGGGCGGCATGCTGCCGCGAAAGGACTGAGCCATGACCCGCATCGTCACCATCGGCTCGGCCCAGATGGGCCCCATTGCGAAGGACGAAGGCCGCCAGGCGGTGGTGCAACGGTTGCTCACCATGCTTCGGCAGGGCGCGGAACAGGGCTGCGACCTGATCGTCTTTCCCGAACTGACGCTGACGACGTTTTTCCCGCGCTGGTACATGACCGACCCGGCGGAGGTCGATTCCTGGTTCGAAACCGAAATGCCCAATGCCGCGACCCAGCCGCTGTTCGACGAGGCGAGGAAACTGGGTGTCGGCTTCTATCTGGGCTACGCGGAAAAGGTCACCGAAGGCGGCGCTGTCCATCATTACAACACCGCGATCCTGGTGGAAAAATCCGGCGAGATCGTCGGCAAGTACCGCAAGACCCACCTGCCCGGCCATGCGGAATTCGAACCCGAACGCCCCTTCCAGCATCTAGAAAAACGCTATTTCGAACCGGGCAATCTCGGTTTCCCGGTGTTCCAGGCCTTTGGCGGCGTGATGGGCATGTGCATCTGCAACGACCGCCGCTGGCCGGAAACCTACCGGGTGATGGGCATGCAGGGGGTAGAGGTCATCATGCTCGGCTACAACACCCCGCGCTACTTCGCCCCGGCGCCGGGCCTCAACCACCTGGCCGATTTCCACAACCACCTGGTGATGCAGGCCGGCGCCTACCAGAACGGCGCCTTCGTCATCGGCACCGCCAAGGCGGGGGTGGAGGAAGGCTGCGACCTGATCGGCGAAAGCTGCATCATCGCGCCCACCGGCGAGATCATGGCGCAATGCAAAACGATGGGCGACGAGCTGATCGTGGCCACCTGCGACCTCGACATTTGCACCGACATCCAGAAAAACCGCTGGAACTTCGCCGGCAACCGCGAACCGGCCTATTACGGCGCGATCACCGCCAGCAAGGGCGTGGTGTCGCCGTTTGAGTAGGGTGGTTTGAACGGGCCAGCGAACCGTCGACAATTTCATTTGTGAGCATTCAGGAATCAACACGTCGCTGGATAACGTGCTTGAGTTTTATGCTTGAAACTCAAGCTGTAAGGTCAGCGTGAAGCCTATCGACAGGCCGAGTAATCGATGACTTGGCGAATCGCTTGCGAATATTCACCGAAAAATCCTGGAT